>JABJKH010000041.1 GCA_018660465.1 Rhodospirillaceae bacterium | reverse complement strand
TAATACCCTTGGCGCATGTCCGTCATCATGTAGTCAACCCACTGATGGGGGCCGGCGCTTTTTCTTTCAGGGAATCTTTTGTGCCAGCCATTCATCTTGACACTAAGGGTACATAGCAACCCACCGAGCGCCGCGTGATTATCTTCTACCAATTGTTTGAACTCACCAAAGCGTTCCGCATTCATGTCTTCCCACATTGCTTCGGTGCTTTGCTGGAACACGGCGAAACGATCCGACAGCACATCGCGTAGCTTGGCAGTCTTGGCTTCCAGCCTTTTACAGACCTTCATCGCTTCAGGATTTTGACTGAGCTGATTGTGCCGGGAAATTTCATAACATGCTTCCAAAAAGTCCATAATCACCGGCGCGATTGATATAAGGTTTTGCCGGTAATAGGCGATGGAAAGATAAATATCGCCATAATCTTCCAGGAACTGCGGCACGGATTGGAGATCAATGTTCAAGGTGTCGGAAATGGTTTTGAGCTTCTGTCGGGCGACATTGGGGTCGGCGTCGCGAAATAGTGCTTGAATGTCGGTTTCACCAGAAGCTGTTCCGTCATCACCATAAATTTGCATAATCAGCCGGTCGGTGAACGGCTTCATGTAGACCGCCAGTTCTTCTTGTTTGCTTTTTGAAAGAGTCAGGTGCTTGCTGTCGGTAACATCGACTCCCATCTCGCGGAGCGAAATGCGTAGGCTATAGACATCGTAACTGTGTAGTGCCGCCAGCTTCTCTATCATCGCCGTATCGCCGGTATCAATGTCGGCAAAGGTTTCACTCAGATCAAGCGGCCTGATGTGGCCACTGCCTGCGCCATCGGAAGCAAACATTTCTACCACCCCTTCGAGGTGGTTGCTTTTCATCAGGCGGACCTTTCGAAGCCCAGGCGTTTTGAGCGGTAGAACCGCCAGGGGTAAAATCCAAAGTGAATCTATATCCGCTGCTTTGACTGAAACGTCCGTACTCACAATACTCATGCTTCCCAACTCCGGTGCTCGACCAGCCCCATGCCTGTATAAGCTCAATTTGTAATTGGCGAACGAAAAAACAAGCTAATTCCCACACGTAACATCTAACATTTACGTGATCCCCTGGAGGAAGATAGACTGACTTGCTGACAGGAAGCTGAATTCGCATACTTTGGAACAACATTCTTTTCGACAGGGGGACTCTATGCCAGCCGATAATATCGCCGACCGCCAACTAAAAGCCGAAACCTTGGTCCTGCATGCGGGCCACCGGAAAGACGCCGCGACCAATGCCGTCGCCGTACCGGTTTATCAAACCACGGCGTATCAGTTTGATAGTACAGAGCATGCGGAAAATCTGTTTGCGCTCAAGGAATTAGGCAATATCTACACGCGCATCATGAACCCAACCTGTGCGGTGTTGGAAGAACGCGTGACGGCAATGGAAGGCGGCGTTGCAGGACTGGCATTAGGGTCCGGTCAAGCGGCCTCGGCGTTCGCCGTGATGAACCTTTGCCGCGCTGGCGATAATTTTGTGACGTCGACGGATATCTACGGCGGTACCTGGAATTTGTTTGCCAACACACTGAAGGACCTGGGCATTGAAGCGCGATTCGTTGACCCGTCTGACCCGGAAGCCTTCCGCGCGGCGACGGATGATAAGACCCGGTGCTACTACGCCGAAACCCTGCCGAACCCGAAGTTGCAGCTATTCCCCATCAAAGAAGTCGCCGACATCGGACGAGAACTCGGCGTGCCCTTGATCATGGACAACACAGCAGCCCCCATTCTCTGCCGACCGTTGGATCATGGCGCGGCCATCGTCATGTATTCCACGACCAAGTACATCGGTGGGCACGGGACCTCCATCGGTGGTGTGATTGTTGACGGTGGCAATTTTGATTGGGAAGCCGGCGGTGATCGCTTCCCGACCTTGAACCAACCGGACGCGAGCTACCATGGTGCGGTTTGGACGGAGGCGGTGAAGCCCTTGGGGCCAATCGCCTATATCCTGCGCGCCCGGGTGATTTTGCTGCGCGACATGGGCGCGCCGATGGCCCCGATGAATGCGTTTAATTTTATCCAAGGGCTTGAGACCTTGCCGCTACGCATGGAACGTCATTGCGAGAATGCGACCAAGGTTGCCGATTTCTTGAATGGCCATGAGAAAGTCGAACACGTTATTTTCCCAGGACTGCAAGATGGCGAGAACGCGCGGCGCCGGGATGCCTATCTTTCGGGGGGTCATGGTGCGCTGATGGGGTTTGAACTGAAAGCCGGTCGTGAGGCTGGTAAAAAGTTCATCGATGCGTTGCAGATGTTCTACCACGTCGCCAACATTGGGGACGCCCGCAGCTTGGCCATTCACCCCGCAACGACGACTCACTCGCAGCTTTCTGAAGAAGATCAACTGGCGAGTGGTGTTACACCCGGTTACGTACGGCTATCGATTGGCATTGAACATGTTGACGATATCATTTGGGATTTGGAACAAGCGTTAGCGCAAACCTAAGGTGCTCCCATGACGATATCAGTCGAACCTCTTGAAGGCCCCATGGGAGCGGTCGTGCTGGGTCTGGACTCAGCCAAGCCGATCAGCGACGAAGACTTCGCCGTGGTCGAAAAAGCCCTGCACGATCACATCGCCATTGTCGTGCCGGAGTTGCAAGAAAACGTTGCGTGGCTGCGTGCTTTTGGCAATCGCTTCGGGCCGCTGATCCCGCACGTACTGGATCAGTACCACCATCCGGAAACTTATGAGGTTTCGATCATCGCCCGGAACATGGACACGCCGCAGTCGCGCACCACAGTCATCCCTGCGGGCGCGTTCTGGCATTCGGACCTGAGTTATGAGAAAGACCCGTCGGATGCGATCTTCCTCTATGCCACACACCTGCCCAGCACCGGTGGCGATACCTTGGCGGCCAACATGGTGATGGCGTATGAGACGTTGCCGGATGCGATGAAGAAAAAAATCAACGGCACGACGGCGACCCATCGTTGGGGCTGGAACACCGACGGCGGAACACCAACCCTGAATACTCAGCAGCAAGGCACCCACCCCGACGTCAGCCAACCCGTCGTCCGCACCCATCCAAATACCAGGCGAAAAGCGTTGTTCGTGAGCCCGGGCTACACCGTCAAAATCAACGAGATGGATCAGTCCGAAAGCGACGACACCTTGGCTGAACTGTTCGACCACGCCCTAAACCCAAATTTCCAATACCGCCACGCTTGGACCAAAGGCATGCTCATGGGCCTCGACAACCGCTCGGCCATGCACTGCGCCGTGGATGATTACACGGAACCAAGATGCATGCTGCGGATGATTGTGGGATGTACAGAGAGGATAGGGCGGGACGCAAAGGGTGAGGTTTGACTCCCCTTTATCTTTTTCCGCTTGGAACCATGTCTCTAGCTTTCTGAATGTCCGCTTCGCCCCCGTCATCTCAACCGGCCGACGCAATACACGCTTAGAGCCAAAAGCGGCTGTTCAGAGCATCCTAATGTACAGCGTAAATTGAATGTATTTGTGAAAATTTTGCTTCAAAAAATAGTGTGATTCTGTAACACAATGACATCGTTGAGAAATAATCCAGTTACAAATGCGTCTTATTATTACTAAAGTCGTAAAGAGCTATTGCATAGGCTGGGTGATATATAACTAAAGACAGAAACGGTGATCTGGTCAGTATACAAACACCCGGTAGAAGCGTCCGGTGCCCAGAGCAAGAAATTCGCCGCCATGTTCCCCATGACCGCCCGGCCTGTACAACGTCTCAATCGACGTTTCTTACTTCGTGGAATGTAAAAACACATTACTAAGTACCAAATGTTACATCATCAAGGATTAGTCTCATGACCAACTTTTTCAACAATCTCAACATCAAAGCCAAGTTGCTTGCTGGCTTTGGGAGCGTCGTCGCCATCATGGCTGTCGTGGCAATTCTAAGCTACACCAACTTCGTCACCGTAAGTCACGAAATCGAAGAACTTGTCAAAGTCGCCGATGAAGCAGCGGAAGTTGCCCATATTGAGGCGGAGTTTCTGAAACTTCGATCCCATGCCCGTGAATTTGCCAGTTTAGGGCATGAAAAAGATGCGAAAGAGGTCGATAAAATAGCCAAAGAATTGGCACCTGCGATCAAGAAGTTGATCGAAGATGTGAAGCACCAACCCAAAATATTGGCGAAGGCGACCCATCTGAATAAAGAATTCAATATATACATCAAAGACTTCGAGAAAGCCAAAGTGCTGGAGCACGAATTCCAAGGCTTGATCCACAAGAAGTTGGAACCCGAAGGCGTGAAAATCGTTGAAGATCTAAACGAAATCCTGAAACAGGCCGCCAAAGAAGGTAATCGCGACGCCATGACTTATGTTGGCATCGCCCGTGAACACGCTCTGAAAGCCCGGCTTTATGCCAACATTCTAATCGGGCGCCAAGACGATTCCTTCGGTGCCAAGGTCCAACATGAATTCCAGGAATTAGCCCTGGCCCTAAGGGCGCTTGGGGGGTCTCTTCACACCGCCGGTGAAAAGAAACTTCACCACGAAATTAATGTTTTGCTGAAGGATTACATCGCGACCTTCAATAAAATCCACGAAGACGAACAAGAACTACGACATCTGGTTGACGGAGAAATGAAAGAAGCCTCCCATCAGTTGGCTTCTGATGCGGAATGGATGATGAAAGAGTTTAGCAAGGAAGAGCATCACATTCGCGAAGAAACCGAACACACAATCGCATTTGCTGAAACTGAGGTTTTGGTTATTGGTATAGCCGGTGTCGTTATCGGCATCTTGCTTGCCTTCTTCATGGGCAACAGCACCTCCAAACCTATCGTCTCCATGACCCACGCCATGACGAGGCTTGCGGCGAACGAACTCGATACCGAGGTGCCTGCGAAGGACCGCGGCGATGAAATCGGTAGCATGGCCGAAGCGGTTCAAGTCTTTAAGGATAACGCCTTGGAACGTGTGCGCTTGGAAGCAGATGCGGCCGAACGGGCTAAGCGAGAAGCTGAGCGTGTGGCAAAGATCGACCAATTAACATCTTCTTTCGAAATGACCGTGGGCACGGCGTTAGAGACCGTCGGTGGCGCCGTGCAACAAATCGAATCGACCACGAAGTCTCTCGATGCAACGGCCAACGACACGAACATGCAAGCAGCCAGTGCATCATCTGCTGCGGAGCAGGCTTCTGCCAATGTTCAAACAGCAGCTGCCGCAACTGAGGAGCTATCATCGTCAATTGATGAGATCACGCGGCAGGTCAGTCACTCCACGGATATTGCCCGCTCGGCAGTCAACAAGGTCGAAACAACCAACGATGATATCCAAGGTCTGGTCCAGGCCTCACAGAAAATTGGCGAGGTTGTGGCTCTGATTACCGATATTGCAGATCAAACCAACTTGTTGGCCCTCAATGCCACGATCGAGGCCGCGCGCGCAGGTGATGCGGGCAAAGGCTTTGCCGTGGTTGCATCTGAGGTCAAAAACCTCGCCACCCAAACCGCCAAGGCAACCGAGGAAATCGGCATTCAAATCCTTGATATCCAAAATGCCACCCAGGCTGCTGTTGCAGCTGTCGGTGACATTGGCACGACGATCGACGAGATGAGCGAGGTGACAACGACCATTTCTGCGGCAGTAGAACAACAAGGCGCTGCCACTCAGGAAATCGCGCGCAACGCTGAAGAGGCTGCTACCGGCACAGAAGACGTTTCAAAGAACGTTGCCGAAGTTTCTAAGGGTGCTGGCGACACCGGAAACTCCGTTAAAGATATGGAGAAGGTTGTGATGTCCTTAAGAACCGAAACCAATTCCCTGCGCCAGGAGGTGTCATCATTCTTGAGTAACGTGAATGCCGCTTAACGACGAACGTCCTCCTCTATATCTGGGCCTGGTGCGCAATCACCGGGCCTTTTTTTTGAGCACCCAAGAAAGATTTACGCGAGGCAATGTTCGATAAAAGTCCGCACAGGGTCATCAGCAAACTAAATCACAGGCCTAGAAGGATATCCGCTTTACTCCGGTGGAGGCAAAAATAGTCGACTGGACACTGGCTATGGAGTTTTCTACAGACCGTATTACGTTTTTTACAAAATCCTCGCATTTACGCTTGAAAAAGAAAGATTCAAACCAAGATAGATACGGATACCTCGTTTGGAACATTGAGGGCAGGATTGCTTGTGTCAGTACGACAAAATCTGCGCATTCTATATATTGAAGACGACGAACATCTATGTTCGTTGTTCAAGGAGCGTATGCAGCAGGACGGATATACTGTTGAGTATGCGCTTACGGGTGCATCCGGTCTAAAAAAATTCCATAGCGGTTCCTATGATCTTTTAGCCTTGGATTTCGATCTCCCTGATATGAGGGGGCTCGAAATTGCTCAAGAGGTCTTGAAATTAGAACCCAAAATTCCAATCGTTATGATTACGGGAAGGGGGAGTGAGCACGTTGCCGCCGAAGCATTATCGGTCGGGGTCTCGAGCTATGTCATTAAGAACAATGAACAAACTTTTCTGGAGCAATTGCCAGCTACGATTTCACGCCTGTTAGAAAATGCAGATAGAAATTTAGAATCCGCGGTTCCCCAAGACAATTTTACGACAAGCGAAGATTTCCATCGAATTCTCACCAGTTTTGCACCAGTCGCTATTTTTGTTCATGCAGATGAAACCGTCGTCTTTGCAAACCCGGCGGCCGTTGAGTTGATGGGGGCAGAATCTCCTGATGATCTAATTGGAAAAGCGTCCTTGGAACTGCACCATCCCAACCAGCGTGAATTAATCAAACAGCGTATTACGGAAATGGAAACTACCGGAAAGTCGGCTCCACCCTTGGAACTTCAATATATGCGCCTGGATGGGAGTTTTGTTGATGTAGAAACACGTGCCGCATCTCTGAATTATCAAGGACGCCGTGCACGGATGGTGATGGTTCAGGATATTTCTGATCGGAAAAAGGCCGAGAGTATTCTTACCGATACGATTGAAAGTATTCCTGACGGAATCGCATACTACGATGTTGATGATAGACTTGCCCTGTTTAACGAGAACTTCGTTAAGGGCCGGGACGAACTAAAAAACATCCTTAAACTAAATATGACGTTTGAGGAGCAGGCCCGTATCCGGGAAAAGACAGGCTTGCGGGACAAGTATCTAAAAGATAAGAAATTTTCTATTGAAGAGCGGCTAAAACGTCACCTTAATCCAGGTAAACCTCATATCGAATATCGTCCCGATGGCCGGATTATTCAAAGCCGAGAGACAAAAACACCAAACGGTGGCATTACTATTATTCGGACCGATGTCACTGATTTTCAAGCGGCCTTGGATAATGCGACGAACAGTGACAAATTTCTCCGCACGTTTCTCGACAATATTCCTGCTGCCGTGAACCTAAAAGACCCAGAGGGTCGATTCTTGCTCGTCAATAAGACGTGGAACCAATGGTTCAACCCGGACAATTTTAGTTTCATTGGCAAAACTCGAAGTGAAGTATTTCCGGCTGAACATGTGTCAGATGTTTCATCTATTGATAAGGAGGTATTTAAGTCCGGTAATTTGGTCGAACGAGAACTACAAACACCTTTAAAAAATGGGATCGTTTTGACCACTATTATGCAAAAGTTCCCGATAACCAATTCAGACGGTGAAATAACAGCAATCGGGACGATCAACACGGACATTTCTGAACGCCAAAAGCATAGGGACGAATTGCAAAAGGCTCACGATTTATTGGAATCCCGTGTTCAAATTCGGACTAAAAACCTGGACCAACAGATCACCGAACGTAAGCAAATAGAACAAGAGTTGGTAGAACAACAAGAACGCCTCCAAGGAATCATGGATTCCGTTGTTGATGGCATCATCACCATTAGCGATAAAGGAAAAATCCAATCCTTCAACAAGGCGGCAGAGACCATCTTCGGATACCAAGTTGATGAAGTTATTGGTAAAAATATAAATATTCTGATGCCTAATCCAGATAGGCGTAAACATAATTCCTATCTTAAAAATTATCACGCAACAGGTGAGCGTAAAATCATCGGCATGGAACGTGAAGTGACGGGTTTGAGAAAAAACGGCACAACGTTTCCAATGTCACTTGCTGTGAGTGAACTCAAGCGATATGGAAAATCTGTTTTCACGGGAATTGTTCGCGACATCACTGATCGTAAAATGGGAGAAGAATTAGTCGTAGCCAGTCAAGCAGCCACGGAGGAAGAACGGAGAAAGCTGCAATCTGCAATAGATAGTCTGCATGAAGGTTTTGCGTATTTTGATGCTGACGATAAATTGAGTAACTTCAATGTGCAGTTTCAAAACCGCCAAGAGAAAACGCCGCACTTATTAAAAATAGGTTTAACGTTTGAAGAATACGTAAGACAGCGTGTTGAGATAGGCCAACTTCCAAACACCATCGGACGCGAAGAAGAATTCATTAAGGAAAGGATGGCCCGACACGAAAATCCTCAAGGTTCTGCAATCAGCCAACATAGCGATGGCACTTGGCTATTGGTAAATGAAACTCGAACTTCGGATGGAGGAACTGTCCTAACCACTCTCGATATTAGTGACCTGAAAAATGCTGAGTTAGCCTTGCGGAACTCTCAAGAAACTCTACTCGATGCAGCCGATAGCTTCGCCGAAGGGTTCGCATTATATGATGAAAATGACAAACTGGTTTTCTTTAACCAGCAGTATAAAGATGCCATGGACGACGTTTCCGATATTATTGAAATAGGTATGCCCTTCGAGCATTTCTTAAGAACTCGGGCCGAACGTTCGACAAGAAAGGATGGTCTCAAAAGAGATGAAAGTTATATTCAGGAACGCTTGGCTTGGCATCATGATCCTCGCGGTCATTTAGAGAGAACTTATCCCAACGGGAAGTCCGTTCAAATTAGTGGGTTCAAAACCAAAAGCGGCGGAACAGCAATTGTTCGTACGGACATCACAGAACTTAAACGAATACAAAATGAGTTAAGTCAATCTAGGCAAGATGCAGAGGCCGCTAATCAAGCGAAATCTGAATTTCTATCTTCGATGAGCCACGAACTTCGCACGCCCTTGAATGCAGTTCTCGGATTTAGCCAGATGTTGGAATACAATCCAGATGAACCCTTAACAGAGTCGCAAAAGAATTCTGTGATTCACATTAAAAAAGGCGGAGGGCATCTTCTGGAACTCATAGATGAAGTCCTTGATTTAGCAAAAATCGAAGCCGGAAAAATCGATCTTACAATCGAAAATGTAGAGGTCGCTGCACTGATAGATGATTGCATTTCTTCAATTGGTACGATCTTAGAAAGTCGGGAAATTGAACCTATCGACCGCTCATTATACAAGGGGGATGAAGTGGTCCGGGCAGATGTTACTCGGTTTAGACAGATATTGTTGAACTTGCTTACGAATGGCGTCAAATACAATCGACACGGTGGAAAATTGACCATCTCCACGACTAAAATGCGTAATAATTTTTTGAAGATTAGCGTCACGGATACAGGGGAGGGAATCCAAAAAGATAAGCATTCGGAACTATTTCAACCTTTCAGTCGCTTAGGTCAGGAAACGACGGAAATTGAGGGCACAGGAATTGGCCTGGTCGTAACAAAGAGGTTGGTTGAAGAAATGGAAGGAAATATCGGATTTGAGAGCGAGGTCGGTAGGGGCAGCACATTTTGGTTTGAACTCCCCTTGTCCCAAGAAGTGAACATTGTGGAGGAAACAACGACCAATAATGTTCAGAATGATATTTTCAGGAAACTCTCCGGCAAGGTTCTTTATGTTGAAGACAATCCCGCGAATCTAGATCTCATGAAAATGGTCATATCTCGTGTGGATGGGTTAAGCATGATCTCGGCCAACAACGCGGAATCTGGCATAGAATTGGTTCTCTCTGAAAACCCCGATCTCGTCATTATGGATATCAATCTACCAGGAATGAATGGATTTGAGGCTCTCGAGAAACTCAATGAAATAAATGAAATTTGGAACAATCCCGTCATCGCTCTATCGGCAAATGCTACCAAAGGCGATATCGATAAAGGAAGAAAGGCTGGGTTCTACGACTATCTGACGAAACCAATAGATGTCAGTGTCGTTCTTCAAACAATTGAAGATGCATTGGGTCTTAATTCGGAGACTTGATCGTATATATTTTCTGCTTTCGCTCACCAGCAGACCAGATCACCGGCCTAGATTGATGTTTGCTTTAGGCCGGGGGACGCAAAAAATATGGCGACTGGACACTGGCTTTGGAGTTTCCCACAGGCCGTTTTACGATTTTTAGCAGCTTTCTCGAGATTTGCGCTTGCTGCCTCTACCGCAAATACCCCTTATCGCGAAACCACTCGACCGCATCGGCCAACGCTTCATGCGCGGGGCGGGGGGTGTAGCCTAAGTCGCGTTTCGCCTTTTCGCATGAAAAGAACATTTTTTTCTTTGCCATCTTGATACCGTCCAGGGTCGCAAAAGGTTCTTTGCCTCGGGTTAGGCGTGCCCAGCCTTCGGCGAGGGCGGCGAAGGGGAGGATGGCGTTGTGGGGGATGCAGACTTTGGGGGGCTTGCCGCCGACGATGCCAGCGACGTCGATGAGGATTTCATACAGCGTCATGTTTTCACCGCCGAGGATATAACGCTCTCCCGACACGCCTTTTTCCATTGCCAGTAAATGCCCTTCCGCAACATCATCCACGTGGGCAATATTTAGGCCGGTATCGACATACGCCGGCATTCTACCAGAGGCGGCCTCGACGATCACGCGGCCGGTCGGTGTTGGTTTGATGTCGCGCGGGCCGATGGGGGTGGAGGGATTAACAATTACCACTTCCAGGCCGCCTTTATCGATCAGCCCGCGAACTGCTTCTTCCGCCAGGTACTTTGATTGTTTGTAGGGGCCGATCATGTTGGCGTAGGTGACAGGGGTGTCTTCGGTGCCGTGGGGGGGGACGGGATCGATGCCCAGAACCGCGACGGAACTACAATAAACCATTCGCCCGATCCCGGCTTCAGCGGCGGCGAGCGCCATATTGCGCGAGCCTTCTACGTTGGTGGCCAGCATCGATGCCGGGTCCAGGGTCCAGAGCCGATAATCGGCGGCAACGTGGTAGAGCCCATCACAGCCCTTGCAGGCGGCGATCAGGGAGGCATTGTCCGTTAGATCACCAACGGCGACTTCGACGTCCAATCCCTCAAGGTTTGATCTATCCGAATTCGCCCGCGCCATGACGCGAACGGACTGGCCCCGGTCCAATAGCTTTCGCGCCACCGCCGAACCGACAAAGCCTGTCGCACCTGTTACCAAAACCGTCATTTATGGTGTGTCTTTCTTGCAAATCATTGTTCTTACTTGGCCTATCATAGGAATTATACCAAGTCTCACTAATAAAGACTCATAGAGATCGCATATAAGGTCCGTCGGGTAGGAGAAGTGACGCAGGCGATGCCCCGCATCGGCAAGACTTTTCGACGCCCTCCGACGGGCCTTATATGCGATCCGAAGGGCGGCTTCACAAGGCTTTCGGACAGCGTTGCGCCCGCCTTGCGATGCCCTAAGCATCGCTACGACGAACGGCTCCTTGCCGAAAGTCTTGTGAAGCCGTCTCTATGGGCCTTTATTAGTGAGATTTGGTATAAGAGCAAGGATTTGACGGCCAACCCATAGTAATTTCACAGAAACTCCCTATATTTCGCACGTTGATAGCGCGTGCATTGGGACTGGAAATGGGCTACATCCTCTTCCCGATTCCAATAAAATCGCGTACGGTACGGTGACGGCTGATTTATCAGCTGGTGTTGGGGTCTTTTTAAAGGGGTTTTCTGCTGTGACTGAGAATAGAGAAATCCGCGTTATGTTGGCGCAACCTCGTGGGTTCTGCGCTGGCGTTGAACGCGCTATTGAGATCGTTGAGAAAGCCTTGGAACTCCATGGCCCGCCGGTCTATGTGCGCCACGAAATTGTGCATAACAAACACGTCGTCGAAAGCCTTCGCGCCAAGGGGGCTGTGTTTGTCGAGGAAGTTTCCGACATTCCCGACGGTGCGGTAACAATTTTCAGCGCCCACGGTATTTCCGAAGCGGTCGAACAACAAGCCCGCGACCGGGATTTACCGGTGATTGATGCGACCTGTCCGCTGGTTTCCAAAGTCCACAAGGAAGGCCAGAACCACGTTCGTCATGAACGCGAAGTGATCTTGATTGGCCACGCCGGCCACCCGGAAGTCGAAGGCACCCAGGGGCGTATTCCCGGCGGTGTGAAGCTGGTGACCAAGACCGAAGACGTTGATTCCCTCGACATTAAGAATCCAGATCAAGTCGCCTACGTTACCCAGACCACTTTGTCGGTTGATGATACCCGCGATGTGATTGAAGCGCTGAAAAATCGCTTCCCAAAAATTGTCGGCCCGGATGTTAAAGACATTTGCTACGCCACCCAGAACCGTCAACGTTCGGCCCGCGATTTGGCCAGCCACGTGGATTTGCTTTTGGTGGTCGGCGCACAGAACAGCTCCAACTCCAATCGCCTGCGCGACTTGGGCGTCGAACTCGGCATCCCCAGTCATTTAATTGATGATGCCGATAGTCTGGATGCGGATTGGTTGGACGGGGTTAAGACCGTTGGCTTGACCGCGGGAGCCTCAGCCCCTGAAGAATTGGTTCAAGGCGTGATTGATCGCCTGGGTGAATTTGGCAATGTGGTGATCGAAGAAAATCCCGGCGTCGAAGAAACCGTTCAGTTCAAGCTACCCAAAGAACTCACCCAACATCAGGCTGCCGAATAGCGGCACGACTTATACCAGGAGATTAATACAGTGGCCGTTCCCGTCATTCAGCAAATCCGCGTTGGAAGCTACATCATGAAGCAGCGCTTTAAGGGTGTGGAGAAATACCCGCTGGTGCTCATGCTCGAACCATTGTTTCGCTGCAACCTCGCGTGCCCCGGCTGTGGCAAGATTGATTACGAAGATAAAATTCTGAACAAGCGCTTGAGTGCTCAGCAATGCCTGGACGCGGTCGATGAATGCGGCGCGCCGGTGGTTTCAATTCCAGGGGGCGAGCCGCTGATCCATAAAGAGATCAAAGAAATCGTCGACGGCATCGTTGCCCGGAAAAAGTTCGTCTACCTTTGCACCAATGCCTTGTTGATGGAAAAGAACTTGGACAAGTTCACGCCGTCACCGTACCTGACGTTTTCGGTTCACTTGGACGGACCAGAAGAACATCACGACAAGGCGGTTGCCCAACCTGGTACGTTCAAACGCGCCGTGTCGGCCATTCGCGAAGCCAAGAAACGCGGCTTCCGGGTCAACATCAACTGCACCTTGTTCGATCAATTAAATGCAGAAGAAGCGGCAGAGTTCTTCACCTTCGCCAACGATGACCTTGGCGTCGAAGGCATTACGATTTCGCCGGGCTATGCGTATGAGCGGGCAGAGGACCAAGAAAGTTTTCTCTCGCGCACCAAAACCAAAAACCTGTTCCGCGATATTTTCCGCATTGGCAAAAAGACCAACAAGAAATGGCGCTTTAGCCAGTCATCTTTGTTCATGGATTTCCTGGCGGGGAACCAGTCCTATACCTGCACCCCTTGGGGCAACCCAACTCGCAATATCTTTGGCTGGCAGAAACCTTGCTACCTCATTGGTGAAGGCTATACCCAGACGTTCAAGGAACTGATGGAAGATACTGAGTGGGATAAATACGGCACCGGCAACTATGAAAAGTGCGCCGACTGCATGGTGCACTGTGGCTATGAAGCGAGCGCGGTGACCGACACGGTCAAGCATCCGCTGAAGGCGCTGAAAGTATTCTTAGGCGGCTATGAGACAGAAGCGCCGATGGCGCCGGAAATCTCGCTGGAAAACCAACGTCCGGCAGAATTCGTCTTCGAAGGCGTGGTCCAGACCTTAACCGAGCGTGCCGAGGCCGAATCTGAATCCGCCAAGCAAAGCGACGCGGCGTAAGCTCTTTTTTGCCTCTCCACTATCGCCTGCTAATCCGATCAATGCCGGAATGTGCCACGGATGCATGAGCGCGCCTATTGCCATCGCCGGCATGTTGACGGAGCCATCCTCACGAATACCCCCCGTCACCCAAGTTGGAATGGTGCGAGCGTGGGAATCTGCCACGACCCGAACGACAATGAATTTTATATCAGCCTGGGCCGCCGCCCGGGCCACCGCGTGGCTTTCCATATCGACGATGACGGCACTAAATTGGGTGGCGAGACGTTTTTTTTCTTCGGTGGATGTGACGGCGGTGTCACTGCCAAAAACATCACCACGATGAACATTTTCTAATTTTTGAGAGAGTGCGTCGGCCCAAGCGGTATCCACGTCCCAAGTCTCATTTTCAGAAACCACCCGTGATGCAATCACAATATCCCCTGGCATCAGGTCCGCCGACAATCCCCCGGCCATGCCAAAACTCACCAAGCCATCACAGCCTTTGGAGATCAAATCGTTCGCATGGGTATACGCCTTGGCACTCAATGCACCTGAACATCTGATCTCTGGCCGTACATCGAGAGCGATCCCCTCAAGACACGCGGCTTCGTCCATCATTCCCGTAATTAGCCCCAAACGTTTCAACGACGTCTCCTGTATGTTGCAGGAGATGGTACACATCTACAGGGAGAAGGTCATTGAGATTTTAGGGATAAAAATATTCCTGCTGTAAAAGTAGTAGGCGAAAGTAGTTCCGCATCGGGAAAGAAAGCAGCGCTTTCTGGAACGCAACGGAAGTTTCAATTCTTGATCTAAAGCGGATACTTACTTTGGTAAATAGGAGCCCCCTTCACCAACAATTACAAATGGTGCCCAAAAAAGGGGATGGGCGAAGTAAGGCTTTTCCTGATCATGGATTAAATCAAGCATTGAACGTCGGAGTGCCTCGGAATGACCGATATCTGGATCGTTAACCGTGGCATTTAACATCCTCGTCGTCAGTTTAACTGCTGCTTCCGATACGACCGGCCAGTGAGAAACGAGGAGCGCCCGGGATCCTGCATAGAAAAACGCTTTTGCCAGACCAGACAGGCCTTCCGCGCCTTCACTGCCATCTCCAGCGGCTGTGTTGCAAGCAGACAAGATGACAAGATCAGCATCAATTTTTAATTGAGCAACCTCGCTGGCGGTCAACAGGCCATCGTCCAACGACGACCCTTTCTCGGGCGGGGTCAGGACCAAAGCAGGCTCAGCATTCGCTAGGTCCCCCGCGATTAATCCATGTGTCGCAAAAGCAATAATCCGACCTGCGGATAAATCCAATCTTTTGACAATTTTTTCCGTCGCCATATCACGTAGGTATAAGTCGGATGCTTTCCCATTAACCGACCGTGATAATGCTTGCAGTTCATCAGCGGTGTCCGGAAGTGCCGGTAATTCGCGAACGGCATTCACAAGGTCTTGTTTCTCATTTTTGAGTGTTCCCAGATATACGCCTCGGTTGCTCCCCGGATGACCCTTTAATACGGGATCACCAATTCCTATAAACGGTATTTTTGCATTTGAGCGTTTGGCAAACGTCCGAAGTGCCCGCAACGAAGATATAGAAGGCAAGGTCGTCAGTGCATATTTTTTTGCCAGCCAATGGACCTTTGCGTAATCGGAAAAATCATTCAATTTTGTATTTGGATTTTTAGAAACCAGAACGCCGAAAGGTAAACTTTGTAGGGCACCGTCCGGGACGACAAAAATGTGATTTACGCCGACGAGGGCCTGCTCAGCAGGGGCAAATATTGTCTGATAAAAAACGTGCGCTAACTTGCGTTCGAATGTAGGCAGTCGCGCCAAGGATGAAATGCCCTCAGGGTTCAAGGCTTCGCGAAGTTTATAGACCACCTCACTTAGAATCTCTGAGCCGACGTTGAGGGTTGTCATAAAAGCTGCATTTTGTCTGACAACCCATAGATACGTTTTTGATTTTGAAACAATGTAGGAGACCAGCGCCTCCGATGAGCCGAGCAAATTTTGAATTTCAACAAGGTCAACCGGCTTGGGAGAGGCAAGCTCAGCGTACTCAGGAAAATCAGTCTCTAGTCGGGTTTCTAAAGATTTTATACGGATGCTTAGCTCCAACAGTTTTGCCTTAAGTGCGGCATGGTTTCCGCGCTCTTTTGAGCCAAGAGATTTCACAACGGCGGCATCAATTTCCCGCCATTCGTCAATCGTGTCCTGATGAGCCCGAATTGTTTTAGCCAGGGCATTGTCGCCTGCCGCGAACCGGGCCGACATCCGCGCCACTGCGGCACCCGCCGATGTCGCACGGGCCAATTGTCCAATTTTCAGTGACTCAATTGTTAAGGCTGGGTTCTGACCAGATCGTTTATTTCGAACATCAAAGATTCCTTGGATATGGTTGGTAAAGATCAGCCTTCTAAGGTCACGTTCCCCAGCACCAACACCCGTCCGACCGCTGGATAGGAGCGCGCGCTGTTCATAAATTCGAGAAGCCTTTTTTATCTCGGCGAAGGCTTCTTCTATTAATCCTTGTTTGCGATATAAAGTCGCAAGATTGTTATAGGTGTGGGCCAATTTCGGGTGGTCGTCTGGCAGGTAAACTCGCTGTCCCTTTAAGGCTTTGTCATAAAGATTCCGTGCCTCATCATAGCGTCCTTCGGCCGCTAAATGTGCCGCGAAGTTTCCCCTAATAATTCCCATTAATTCATCTTCATAGAAGAATTCAGATTGAAGGACAGATAGGGCCTTAATAAATTGTGCTTCAGCTTCGCCTCCTTTCTTCTGCAAGCTTAGGACACGGGCAAGGTTGTTCAGGGAAATGGCCTCATTGCGGACAAAGTCTCCTTCGGTTTCCTCATCCACCAGGCTGGCATTCTGAAAGATATGTGCGCTCCGCCGAAACGCATTTTCAGCCGCCTCATAGTCTTCGGCCTGTTGCAATGATTCACCCATGTTATTGAGGCTAACAGCGATATCTGGATGATCCGCGCCTAGGGCCGCTTCACGAATCTTAAGCGCCCGACCTAATAGCGGCATGACATCATCATGCTGCCCGAGTGCGCTATAAATTCTTGCGAGATTATCGAGTTCGGTCGCCACACTTGGGTGGTCATTCCCATGCGTTATTTTCGCTGCGGATAGGGCGTCTTTGGCGAATGGAATTGCTTCGCGAAATTTGCCGGCTCGATAAAGTTCAACCGAGCGGTTGTTGGACATAATTCCTTGTTCGTGTCGATCAGCCTTAAGGACTTGAACAGGGGTTAGCCCAATCAAAAGAGCAAGCATCGCGGCACTAAAAAACTGAGCCAAATGCGTTTCTCCCCTGCCAATCGAGTTAACTAAAACCCGTTTTATTTATTGTCCTTCGCAGAGGTTACTCTTTTCGCAACATCCTGACCATTGACACGAACCGTGATTGAAATTTCGTCCTGTCTGTCTTCTGCTTCAGCCAAGCTTTCAATTACGAAATATGGATCGACTTTTTCAAATTCATAATTTAACGGAAAATCATAAGGGCCGAACTCGATTACGACCTGAACTTTTGATTCTGGCGCAGGCGGTTCTTTAAAGACGACAATGACACTCTGGTCTTCATCGTTGTCCCACTTTGCACCCTTCATAAGATTATCCACGGCGGCGGAGGGGCCAACACGTCGCAATTCCTTTTTATACGCCGCCATGAATTTGTCGCCCTTATACTTGGACGTCACGAAAATTTCCGCCGAGTTCATTTCTTGGTTTTGTTGATGCAGGGGAATTTGCGCTTGGCGTTTTAAAAGCCACTTCCCGCTGGAATTTTCGAAGACCAGACTTTCAATGAACTTAGGTGAAAAATACTTCGACGATTGCGAAGATAGGGCAACGACCGTCAAATCATTCGTTTTGGCGTTTTTTGAAATTTTCTGGATAACGTGACTGAGCTTGCGGACGGAAGTGCCAGACTTTTGCCAATCTTTTCTGGCACCCAAATAATTTTCACGTGTGTCGACCCAGGCCGATTCTTTGCCGCTTAGAAGCCGATATTCGAAGCCGGGGGCAAGGATGGACTGAATCAATCCAATGTCGCGTTTTTCAAAACCATTTTTTAGATTGTTGCGGATGATTCCAACAACGGCCGTTTCATCTGCATTCGCTGGTTTATAAGACCCTGTTGCATTAAACACAGCCGAAGCTTTTTCCATAGCCATCTTTTTTGCTGCTGCATCGGCGAAAGATGTTTCGGTCCCTGCAATCAAAAGACCCCAAAAGAATACAGCGGCACTCAATGTCACAAACGTCACATGGACGATACATGAAAATTTCTTCACGTCAGCCTCCCCCAACTATTTGTTTATTTCTTATTTCCGGAACTGGTTTCAACCAGGCCAATAGACTAACTCATCAAGCCCAATACGGTTAAGCTTAACTCTCGAGCTTCTGCTTCGTGGTCAAAGCGGCTATCAAGGCGCTTGCCGACTTGATATCGTCTGAGTCCTCAAACTTTCCAAAGGCTGCAACGGTATAGGAAATTGCCATAATTTTTTGAACAACCGGTGTTGCTACCCGGCCCAAATTACCCTCGTCACCACTTTCGCCAACTTCAGCTTCTGTTGCACTGGCAGACGCTGCTGCACCAGATTTTCCCTGTGTCGCCACTCCCTGAGAAGCCCCTCCGGCAATTGCAGGAACTGCGGCAAATATCATTGCAATCGACAGCACAGATAAAAGCCCCGCAAATTTGAATAAACTTTTCATTGGCTATTTCTCCAAGTGTAATTGTTACTTTTATTTACCTCATTCCGTTATCCTATCGTTTCAAATCACGGTTCGCAAGAAAATGGACAAAGGATTGATACGTTATAATTACCTTAGAAACAGAACGTTGGTGTTGGCCAAAAAGAGAAGGTCCAGCGACGTCCCGATTATGACCACCGCCAAAACCAAATATTCATCGGATGCTGCCGATCAGCTTGAAGGCCTTAAAATCTATCGCTTACGGCACTTTCTTCAAAGGATATTTGGTCTTATTTCGACCTGATCCAATATTGCGCCCTTGAAGAGATGAGGGTTACGGGTTTTGATGCGGATGTAAATTGCATCGTCAAAACGCTTAAAGGAATCCGCCCTCGATGAATGGCTTGCCCAATAGGAATTTCCGCGACATTGTCAACTCGCTCAGGATGGACTTTAAATTCCGCTATGTGCCATTTCGGGGGTACTACCGCTACAGATCCTACAAATACAGGACGCGCAAAAGTCCGGAGATGGGCCTGCTGCAATTTCTGTGTTCTGGGACCAAGGCCAGCGTGGACGTCGGTGCGAACCTTGGGCTATATACCTATTACTTGTCCAGATATTCGCCTGTGGTCTATGCGTTTGAGCCCAATCCCTATCCCTTCCGAATCCTAAAGCATGTCATCGATAAGAATGTGAAGCTGGAGCACGCGGCCTTGACCGAGACATCTGGCGAAGTCGAACTCATCGTACCCCACCATAGAAAGGGTTGGTCGTCCAACGGCGCTGGATTGGACCGTGAAAAAGAAGGCGACTTCGTCGTCGTCAAGGTCCCTGGTCATCGCTTGGACGACTTGGACTTGGGCGATATCGGTTTTATTAAGATCGATACTGAGGGCCACGAAATGGCGGTTTTGAAGGGTGCTCAAAAGACCTTGGAAACACATCGCCCCAATCTGTTTGTCGAGATTGAAGAACTTCACCTGAATGAGAAAGACCCGGAAATTATGAGGTACTTGAAGGACCTTAATTACGATGGCTTCTTTCTGATGGACGGCGTGCTGACGAGCATCGCAAAGTTCTCGACAGAGCAGTTTCAAGACAAGGATACCCTGGCGCAATCAGGCCACCGCTACATCAAGGACTTTATCTTTATGCCGCGTTAGGTGTCGCACAACCATCACCACGAACGTCTGTTTTTGGCTGAGGCTGTTGAAGCGAAAATTGAAGACGACTTATCTCTTTTGAAAACGATACACAGAATAAATTCGTTTCTTTAAATATATCCCAGATCAGCCAGGGCGACTTCCAGATAGTCTTGCTGTAGCGGCTTTATCAGTGCAGCGTCGGCACCAATTTTTCTGGCAGCCTCGACGGCATCTTCTGGCGGCAAACCTGAAAAGCCCGCTGACATTGCCAAAATTTTAATATTTGGAAATTCATCTTTTAGAACTTTGATCCCCTCAATGCCGCCCATCCCCGGCATGAACAGATCGGTAATAACCAAATCGACGGGTTTGCTTCTGATCTGGAGAAGCGCCTTTTCAAACGTATATTCCAGGATCGGGACAATATTGTGACTGCTTAATATTGCGCCAATGTATTCCAGAATAAACGGCTCATCGTCGATGACCAAAATCTGAGCTGGATTACGGGTCTCATCACCGCGACTTAGTTCGTCCGACATTTACGCACCTATCGTCCATTGTTCAATAGTGACAATTGGTCGCTAAATTCCAAAAAACAAATGATTATAATGTATCGGTCTAATCTTATTATCTAAGAAGAACTCGCGACGGGACGTCGTGCCGCACCCGTTAAATCCAATTTGAAAATTTTTGTTATGCGGGGATGCCATTTATGAGTACGTGACCTAATTTCCAGGCCTCTGACGCTCCGAATAGCCATCCCGTTCCATGTTGCTGGGGTCTGAGCCGGGACGGTTGGAGGGGCCAGGGTATTGCATGCAGAGGACCGATGCGCCATCGGGGCCGGCTTTGTAATGCGCGGCGGTCTCGCCGCGTTCGACACGCATCAGGGAATGTTCAGGGAGTTCCTTATCACCGTCCAGCAAGAAGCCACTTCCGACGAGGTGATACTGCCCGCCACCATTCGATGGGATCGCGTCGGTTTCCGCATTGGGACCCAGGTAATAAGCAAGGACCTGCAAGCCATCTTCGAAGGGTTCAATGAGAGCTTCTTGTTTGATCTCGCCGTCTTGCAAGCGGGAGATGTCCGTGTCGAAAAGCTGGGCCACATTGCGACCCGCGCGACCGGGCATAAATTGTTTGTTCCCCGGCATCGACCAATGGCCGCCGCTGGAACAATTGCGCAATGTGAAGAACGGAATTCCATCTTCTTCGCCAATGATCGGTCCGTACGGTGTGAAGGCATCCGCATAGTGAAACGCGATGGGTTTGACCGGGCGCTTGCCAATGCGGCCGGTGCCCCCGACGACGACTTGGAATTGATCAATATCGTGAAAGTGCGGATTGATGACCGGGTTGGGGTAGGGGCGTTCGATCAGGAAGGCTTGCGGGTTCGTGTCGACCACGCCGCGTTCACCGAAGAAGTCATGGCGGATGCCCATTCCGCCCTTGCGTTCGTATTCAAGAATTCCGGCCTCGTGTTTCGCAACCGCTCGCATAAAATTTTCCCCTGTAAACTAACTCGTCAATTCTTGTTACATTAACCCAGACTTACAACGGTGTCTCGTATTTCTACGAAGCGCGGCAATTTATTGTTCAGAGCGAAATAACCCAAAAATCACCGATGATATGCTTGATTGTCCATGAAAAGGGAAGAAGACTAGCAATTCGACCGGGCCCGTAAATCGAAGCCCAGAAATAGAGGAATAAGAGATGGATTTCTCATTTACGCAAGATCAGGAAGATCTTCGCGCCCATGCGAAAGAATTACTGAGTTCGGTCTGCACGCCAGACTATGTGGCGCGTTGTGATACCGAAGAACAGCCCCCCCGTGAAGCCTATGAGGCATTGGGAAAGCAGGGTTGGCTCGGCCTGATTGTACCGGAGGAATACGGTGGCACCGGCGGTTCCGCAATCGATGTTGCCATTCTTCTGGAAGAAGCAGGGTATTATTCTGAAGAATTGGCGATGTGGATGTTCCGCACCATGACATGGGGCGGGTACGCGGTCATGACGCTTGGTAATGAGGAACAGAAAAAACGCATTTTACCGAAAGTGGCTGCGGGCGAACTGAGCTTCTGTTTCGGTTTGAGCGAACCACAATCCGGCTCCGATGCAGCCGCCTTAATGACGCGCGCAGATGTCACTGATGGCGGTGATTATGTTATCAACGGCCAGAAAGTTTTCACCTCCGGTATGGATATCAGTGATTATTGCTTACTGGCCACGCGAACAGAAAACACCGATAAGAAACACGAAGGAATCACAAACTTCCTCGTCGACACAAAATTACCCGGTATAGATATCCAGAGAATTGCTACGTTGGGCCACCGCGCAATTGGCACGACTCAAGTTTTTTATTCCGATGTTAAAGTTCCCGCCGATGCAGTTCTGGGCGAAGTTGGTGAAGGATGGAGAGCCCTTGATACGTGCCTTTGGTATGAACGACTTTGTTTATCGGCAGCACGAACAGGGGCCGCCCAGGCAGCCTTTGAGGGGGCTTTGGAATACGCCAAAACCCGCGAACAATTCGGCAAACCAATTGGCAAGTTCCAGGCGATTTCTCACAAGCTGGCGGACATGAAGGTCATGCTTGATATCTCACGGATGCTTGTCTACCGGTTTGCTTGGCTGGTGTCTGAAGGCAAGGCCACGCGCTCTGACGCTGCGGTTATAAAACTCCATTCAAGTGAAGCCTATAAAACGATCGCCGATCTTGGGTTGCAAATTTATGGCGGCTACGGCTACAGCATGGAATACCCGGCGCAGCGCTTTTTCCGCGATTCACGGCTTGGTGTTATTGGGGCCGGCACGTCGGAAATTCAACGCAACATTATTGCCAGGGGATTAGGGCTTTGAGCAGCGATCTAGGCAATCCACTCGACGGTGTTCGCATCCTTGAACTCGGCCAGATCATCGCCGGGACATATGGCAGCCAAGTGCTGACTGATTTGGGGGCTGAAGTCATCAAGATCGAACCGCCGAAAGGCGACCTTGGTCGCAATCCCTCGGTCGCGCCCTACAAGGGGATGAGCGGTTTATTTTTAACCTTCAACCGCAATAAAAAAAGCGTCGTGATTGATCTTAAAACCGACGAAGGACGGGAGCTGTTTTACGATCTCGTCAAGACCGCAGACGTCGTCATTGATAATTTTCGCTCCGGCGTTCTCAAGCGGTTGAAGGTCGATTACGAAAGTTTGAGCAAGGTCAATCCACGCATCATTCAATGCACCGTGACCGGCTTCGGGACAGAAGGGGCCTACAAGAATTTTCCTGCCTGGGACATCATTGTTCAGGCAATGAGCGGACACATGTCGATTACCGGCGAGAACGATGGACCGCCAGTGCGGCTTGGGGTTCCCTTTGGCGATTTGAGCGGCGGGATATTCTCCTGCAAGGCGATCCTCGCGGCGCTTTTTGATCGCGAACGCAATGGCAAGGGACGCTGCATCGAACTGTCGATGTTCGACGCCATGCTGAACCTGCTCACCTATATCGGGACGATGTATCTAAGCAACGGAGAAGTTCCCGAGCGCATGGGGTCGGCTCATGAATACACCGTGCCGTGGGGCGCTTTCGCCGCCAAGGACGGCTTTGTCGTGCTTGCTGTGCGCGAAGAAATTTCTTGGCAAAATCTCTGCAAGGTTATGGACGCGCCGGACCTTGTTGATGATGAACGGTTTGCCACCAATATTGACCGAACCAAGAACGGTAAAATTTTGATCCCTCTCATCAGAGAAATTTTTGAAAAACGGACAGTCGATGATTGGATTAAAAATCTTCGTGCCGCCGACGTTCCGGCATCGCCGCTGCTTGATCTAGAAGGCGCCTTTGCCGAACCGCCTGTTGCGGAAAGAAATATGATCGTCGAATACGATCACCCGGAAGTCGGCAAGGTTCGCCTGCCCGGAAATCCGATCAAAATGACCGGCTTGGCAGAAGTGATTTCCAACCCGGCACCGCTTTTAGGTGAACACACCGACGAGGTGCTGGGGGGGCTTTTGAATTTGTCACCTGACAGGCTTAAAGAATTGCATGACAAGGGTGTCATTAAATAATTTTATTTTGCGAATGTCGCTCGAACGAGGAGATAAGAATGACAGGTTTATACTGGGAAGAATGGGACGTCGGCGCGGAATTCGTAACCGCCCAGAGAACGGTTACCGAAACCGATATGGTCAATTTCACGGCTCTGTCAGGGGATCACAACCCGCTGCATGTCAATGAGGAATATTGCAAAACGACCCAGTTTGGCACACGTATTTTGCCAGGGCCCCTCGTCTACGCAATTTCGGCCGGGTTGCTGTTTCAGTTGCACCTTTATGATGACACGCTGATTGCCTTTCTTGGCTTCGACAGTTTGAAATTTACCAAGCATACAATTCCTGGGGACACCCTCCACGTCCGCGTCAAGGTTCTGGAGAAGCGCGAAACCTCCAAGCCTGACCGCGGCGTCATGAAACGCGCAATGGAAGTTATCAACCAACGCGGCGAAGTCGTGCAGGAAGGGGTTCTGGCCTTCCTGATCAAGCGCAAGCCTGCTGATGAAGATCGGAGCGCCTGAATGTCAAAACCGCTGATCACCCTTTATATTCCCGGAACTCGTGAGGACATGATCCTCAAATCGGCAAAGTACGAACCGGACGCGATCATCATCGACCTTGAGGATACCGTTCCGATGGATATGAAGGCGGAAACGCGCACCCGAATTGCTGATCTCATTCCGCAACTTTCCCTGCCGCCGATTGTTCGCATCAACAACGAACCTGACCTTATCGAAGACGATCTGAAGGCGGTCGCGTCTGATAAGATCAACTGCATTCTTATTCCCATGGCTGAAGATGTGGATGTGATTAAGGACGCGGACCGAATTGTGACCAAGATCGAAAAAGACCAAGGGTATGAGCCTGACTCGATCAAATTCATATTGATGATGGAATCTGTGCTCGGCGTGATGCGCTGCTACGATCTGGCGACCTCTGCCACGCGTGTTGAAAGCGTCGCTTTTGGCAGCGCCGAAGATGGTGATTTGCAACGTGAACTGGGCTGTGGGTTTTCAATCGAAGGGACGGAAATGATGTATGCCCGATCCAAGGTTTTATTAGAAGCCCGCGCGGCGAAGCTGCCTTATGTTCTTGATGGCGCGTTCAGCGCGGTTAAGGACCTTGATGCATTGCGGGCGGATTGTACGCTGTCCCGTCGTCTTGGATATGATGGCCGGACCCTGATCCATCCGTCGCACATTGCGGTTGCACGAGAAGCGTATGCTTTGCCCGAAGTTGAACTTGCCCACTACCAAAAAGCCGTGGAAGAATTCGAAGTGGCAGAAAAAAATGGCGAGGCCGCAGTTCAAGTGAATGGCAAGCTCATCGACTACGCCATGTATAAGCAAGCAAAGTCGGTTCTTGCGCGGTCAAATTAGGGGGCTCTAGATCCCCAGGAACACACGCCTAACATATAGATTGACAAAAATATATCAGGTAGAAGGAGACAGATATGGTTCCCTTGGAGCAACAAAATCCAACGATTATTCGTCCAAGCGAGATCGGGACGGATGTAAAATATGAACCTCCCCTACAGATCGGGTTTGGAATTAATGATGAAACCGTTGAAGGTGCCAACGCGATCATGGGGCGTACCATACTGCCCCCGGGTGGGGAGCCCGACCCAACTCACTATCATGGTAATAATAATGTTTGCTGGCATGTTGTTTCAGGAAAGATCAAAGCGTGGTTCGCGCGCAGCGATTTGAGCCATCGGAAAGACATGGTGCTGGAAGCTGGCGACTTCATTTTCATTCCCGCAGGCACCGTTCACGTCATCGCTAACCCTTCGGAGGATGAAGAATCCGTCTTGGTCTTCTGCTACATTGGTGTCGGGAACACGAATGAGGCCGGCAATGTATGGTTGGATGAGAAATAGAAACGCACTCCGTTTTTATTCGCTCAAATTGAGCCGTCTCCTAAACCACGGCGATCTTGATGGTGCCGACGCCTTCGATGCCGCCTTCCATGGTTTCGCCTTTGCTGATCGGGCCAACACCTGCGGGGGTGCCGGTGAAGATCAAGTCGCCGGGCATGAGCGTGTATTGTTTCGAGAGATATGAGATGGTTTCCGGAATATCCCAGATCAATTGATTGATGTCGCCTTCCTGACGTGGCTCGCCATTGACGTCCAACCAAATCCGTCCCTCGGTCGGATGGCCGATTTTTGATGCCGGAACGATCGGCGCGATGGGCGCGCAGTTATCGAAGGCTTTGCCGGTTTCCCATGGGAATCTTTGTTCCTTGGCTTGGCCTTGTAAATCCCGCCGGGTCATATCCAGGCCGACCGCATAGCCGTAGATGTAGTCGAGCGCGTCGTCTGCTGAAATATCATGGCCTTCCTTGCCAAGGGCGACGACCAGTTCGATTTCATGGTGAACGTCGTTGGTGGCAGGGGGATAGGGGAAGTCTTCGCCGCTGGGCAACAGGGAATCCGCAGGCTTCATAAAGAAGCACGGCGGTTCCCGGTCCGGGTTGTAGCCCATTTCACGGGCGTGCTCGGCGTAATTCTGGCCGATGCAATATAAACGACGGGCGGGGTAACGATCCTCTGATCCTTCGATGGCAACCGACGGCGTGCCAACAGACGAAAATACTAAGCTCATGAAATATCCTCCTATGAATTTGGCCAGATAAAAGCCTGATCCCAATACGATGTCCACGCTTTTTAGGTCGGTCGCCCGCTTTCGTCGTGTAAGCCGGTCGATAAAAGCCTAAAAACTATTCAGGTTAATTATCGCTGGAGGAAAAAATGAATTCAGGTCGTGTCGCGGGGAAAATTGCGTTGGTGACCGGAGCAGGATCAGGGCTGGGCCGTGCCGCTGCGCGCCACCTTGCAAAGGAAGGCGCAAGCGTTGTTGCTTCTGATCTCAATGAAGAGACCGCCAAGGAGACGGCGGAGATGATAAACGCAGAGCGGCCTAGTACAGACGGGGCTGGCGCCGCGATTGCTGCGAAGCATGATGCGACGAACGAAAACGATTGGAAGACGGCGCTGGACCTCGTCCAGTCAGAATTCGGCGGCCTGAACGTGCTGGTCAACAACGCCGGCATCAGCATCGGCGGCGATATCGAATCCACCGACTTTGCGGAGTGGAAAAAACTTCAGGAAATTGACGTCGATAGCGTGTTCTGGGGCTGTAAACTGGCGCTTCCATATATGAGAGACAGCGGCGGCGGCTCGATTATCAATATCTCTTCCACCGTTGGGATTCTGGGCAATCCTTTAACCCTTGGCTATGGCACGGCGAAGGCGGCGGTTTGCTCCATGACAAAATCCATTGCCCTTCATTGTGCCCGTCACAAGTACAATATCCGCTGCAATTCGGTGCATCCGACGTTTATCAAGACACCTTTGTTGCAACGATTTACCGATGCGGTCGGCAATGAAGAAGAAGCCTATCAAACATTGGCCGACTTGGTGCCGCTGGGCGAAATTCTGGAAACCGAAGATGTCACCTACGGCATTGTCTATTTGGCATCCGACGAATCGCGGATGATGACCGGGTCAGAGTTCGTAATCGACGGCGGACTGACGTGTGGGTATATGCCACCTATTTAGGTATAACTTGCGGTCTATTAAATTTTTGTTGCAAAATGAGGCACTTAGGTAATAGTATGCGGTCTTAGTGATATGTGTTGTCGTGCTGAAAGCACGAAGTAATAGGCAGAAAAAAGATGGTAGACATTAAAGTCTCGACCGCGCTGGCCAGCGATCTCGTCGCCCTCCGTAAGACAGCGGTTTTCGAAAAAAAGGCCGAAGATGATTCTCGACAGGCGGAAGATAAACGTGACGATGACGCGGCGCGCGTTAACGTTGATGCGGGGGCCAAAAAGTTAGCCGATGCTGCGCCATCAATCGAAGACATAGAAAATGGCCCGAGCATTTCCGAAGAAGCGGCTAAGTTGCTGGCGCTTGATGTTCGTCAAAAACTAGATAACGACGGCCAATCGTTCGCTGGCGAATCAGAGAAAACAATCCTTAGCTTGTTCAACTAAGACCTCTTAGCTGAACCTGTACTTATCTGTATAGGGTTAGTCTTCTGGGTCTATTTCATCGACAAAGACGTAGTTGTTTTTGCCACGCCGTTTCACCGTATACATTGCCTTATCGGCCAATCGAACAAGGGCTTCGGCGTTTTTGCCATGGTCGGGATAAATGGCGATGCCGACGCTGGCCCCGATGGTTGTCTGGGCAGCGCCATCGCTTAGGATAAACGGTTCCGAGACACTGTCGATAATCTTTTTGGCCACATTGGCGATGGCGTCTTTGTCTGAAACTTCTGTAATCACGACGGTAAATTCATCGCCGCCAATTCGGGCGACCGTATCTGTTTCCCGGACGCAATCTGTAAGCCGCTTGGCGACACCCACCAGCACTTCATCGCCGGCATCGTGACCGATCGTGTCGTTCACTTCCTTAAAGCCGTCCAAATCAACAAACATCAATGCTACCTTAGAGTCATGGCGGTGGGCATGGGCGACAGCGCTGGTCAGCCGGTCTTTGCCGAGGCGCAGACTTGGAAGTCCCGTCAACGCATCGTGGTTCGCCATGTGGCTGATTTGTTCCTCGGCGCGTTTTAAATCGGTAATATCACTAAAGGTCTGAATAATCCCGCCGTCGGGCGTTTTTGATTCGTTGATGATGTACCACGTCCCATGTTCCCAGGCCCGAATGATCGGACCGCTGGGATTGCGGTGCAGCTGGACGCGCTCTTTTACAAAATCTTCCTCTCGATCGATGGCTGTCAGGATTTTTCCACGCTTCACATTATAACGAACCATTTCTTCAAAAGAGTTCCCGAGCTTTAGGAAATCGCCCATGAACGCGTGCAACCGTACATATTCCTCATTGTAGAGGACCAGCTTGTCGTCCTTATCAAACAGCGCAAACCCTTCCTGTAGGCTTTCAATTGCATCAAGAAGATGTTGCTCACTCGCCTTTAATTTTTCTTCTGCTTGAATTCGGGCGAAGACCTCAGTCGCCAGATCATTCATCGACTTATTGGTTTTTGCTTCATTTATGTCGCGCTGTGCATCTTCGCGGGCAGCAAGATCACGAAGCTGGCTAAGGTTTTCTTCGGACTGAGCAAGGCGCGCGCGGAGGTCTTTCAACTCACTCTTGAGTTCTTTAATTCCTTCCAAGTCTTTGCTTTTGCTCGATAAATTCAAAATCTTCAGCTCCCGAACCCTTGTGCCGATATCAATTTAATCCCAATTTGCTACCTAATCCATAAAATATACCGCTGTCTGCTTTTAGGTCACGTGATGGTTTATAATTAGATATTCACTATGTCGTTATCTAGTTTTCATTTAAAAGGTCGGTCGTTTCCGGTATGTCCTAGGCTCACCTGCCGGAAATACGACTTTGAAAATGCTAGACCACATCGTTCGTTCTGAAGAATTTAGGGATCTGTTTCTGGCGCACACGCCGTTTTTGGATGTGCGGGCGGAGGTTGAATTTGCCAAGGGTGGTTTTCCAACGTCTAAAAACATCCCAATCCTAAACGACGACGAACGTCAATTGGTCGGCACCTGCTATAAGCAGAAGGGTCGGGAAGCCGCGGTCGAACTGGGCCACAAGTTGGTCGCGGGCGACACCAAGGATCAACGCATTCAAGCCTGGTGCGACTTCGCCAAGGCCAACGCGAACACCCACATGTATTGCTGGCGCGGCGGCATGCGGTCCAATTATGCCCGACAATGGATGCATGAAGCAGGGGTCGATGTGCCCTTGATCGATGGTGGGTTCAAGGCGCTCCGGCGGCTGTTGATCGACACAATTGATAAGGCGGCGGCAGAAGTGCCGATCATCCGGATCGGCGGCAAGACGGGCACCCGGAAGACGGCCCTGGTCAATGCCGTCGACTTCAGCATCGATTTGGAAGGTCATGCCAATCATCGCGGCTCAAGCTTTGGCTACAGGGTTTCCGGTGTGCCGTCACAAATTGATTTTGAGAACGCTCTCGGCATTGAATTGCTGCAGAAGCGCCACGCCTTTCAAGGCCGCACTTTAATCGTCGAAGATGAAAGCCAGTCGATTGGCCCCAGTACAATCCCAAAAGATTTCTACGATAAAATGCGCGCGGCTGATGTGGCGATCGTGGAAATGCCGGTGGCGGACCGGGTGCAATGCATCTTGCGGGAGTATGTCATTGAAATGACGCAGGAGTTCCTGGAGGCGCATCCAGACAATGGGTTTGAGCTGTTTGTCGATTATTTAACTCAAAGTCTTATGCGCGTGAAACGGCGGCTGGGGCTGGAAAGATACCAAAAGATTTCGGCCTTGATGGACGCCGCGCTGAAGAAGCAGGAAGAACAGGACGACACCAGTGATCACGAAGGCTGGATCGTGGCGCTGTTGGCTGATTATTACGACCCGATGTGTGAATACCAACTCGGCAAACAATCCGATAAAATCATATTTCACGGATCGTATGATGAGGTGCTTGAGTGGGCCAAAGAAAGAAGCCTATTGTGAGCGCTGCGTACAAAATCCACATTTTAAGGACAGCAATATGAATACCGACTTGATCTTGCGCTTGACCCAAGAAGCCACGGCCACGGCCCTTTCAAATGGATCAAACAGAGAGGATGCCGGCCTGTTTGATCTCGCAGGAATACAGGTTCTTGAAGGCGGTGCGAACTCATTTTGCTATGACAAGGTATATGAAGTGATCTGGTACGCGCTGAGCACGGTCGACCGGGGCGTCGAAGAAGGCTATTTTGAAGATGGCTTTGATGCAGACGCCTATAAGAAAGACCTGATCGAGATCGCCGAAGAAATGATGCGGCAGTCGACTGCGGTCAAAACCAAAGAATTGGCAACGTTCTCGTAAATGTGAACAAAGTCCGCATAAATTTTTGCGATGAGACCTTGATCGAAAGGCCCCCGCACAGGACTATTCGCTCAATTCCCAACAACTTAACTTAGGCATAGCCAAAGGATTATTATGGCCCATTTATCAGACATGCCGGAAAAGCAGCGCAACATGATCGTCAATCAGGATCTGCCTGATTATGACGATACAACTTGCGCTGATGGCCCGGCGCTCAACGAACGAAAAGTCGCGATCATTACAACGGCAGGTTTGCACCGCCGCGAAGATAAAGAATTCACCCCAGGTGTCGGTGAATACCGAATCATCCCCAACGATACGGATATGGATGATCTGATCATGAGCCACGTTTCCACCAACTTTGATCGCACGGGATTTCAACAGGACCTCAACATTGTCTTCCCGATTGAGCGTTTGAGAGAACTGGCAGCAAGTGGCGATGTTGGCGAAGTTGCCGACTATCATTACGCCTTTATGGGGGCGACACCGCCGATGGCACATGCTGCTGTTTCCAAGGATCTGGCGGGACTTTTGAAAAGTGACAACGTGACCGGGGTTATCCTCGCTGGCGTTTGACCTCAATGCACGCGCGCCGTGGGCGGGCTGGCACACTACTTGGAACGCGAAGGTTTGCCGACGACGCAAATCAGCTTGATCCGAAAACACACCGAAGGCCTGCGTCCACCGCGGGCACTGTTCGTACCGTTTGAACTGGGGCGTCCGTTTGGCGCGCCGAATGAGCCGGATTTTCAACGCCGGGTCCTGTTGGGTGCGCTTAAATTGCTCGAACGCAATGACGGGCCGTTCATCGAAGATTTCCCCGATGCGCCTCCGGGGCCACCGGCGGATATGGAAGGCTGGACCTGCCCGGTAAACTTGGCGGCTCCACAGAATGATCTAAGCGATGCAGAAAAACTCGCCTTGGATTTGAAGCAAGAAGTCGTCCTGCTGCGTCCGTGGTATGAAGAATCGATCAAGAACTTTAAGGGTCGGAGATTAGATGGTCTGACCGAATATTCGCCCGAGGAGATCATCGATTTCCTAGTTAGCTTTGTTGACGACCCGAGCATCGACAGCTTCATGGAAGGCCAGCCAATTGGCCGTGCGTTGAAGCTAACCGCTGATGATCTGAAATATTTCTATTATCAGGCGGCAATGGCGAAACCCGGAAGTGTTTCCGATGTTCAAATCAGTGATTGGTATTACGGAGAAACCCTTGCCGGAAAGCTGTTCATCAAATTGCGGGAACTGTGCCTGGGTCATGAGACCGAGGCCCTGCAAACAATGGGACGAACGGCCTACGTTCCGAACGCAATGTTGAAACACGTTTGACGGAACTAAAGTAGACTGCTTAAAGAAAGGTCCGCTCAATAAAGGCGGGCCTTTTTTTATTTGAATTTCCAGAGGAATCACGATGAAAGATTACACCCCCAACATCCCCGAAGTGGTCGAGGAAGTGCGCCAGAAATTCGAAGCTTATGAAGTCGCACTGGTTGAGAAAAATGTGGACGTTCTCGACGACACATTTTGGAACAGCCCTTTTACCGTGCGCCTCGCCATGGGTGAACACGGCTACGGCTTCGATGCCATCCACGCTTTCCGCGTCGCTCGAAAGCCAGGGCCCGGCATTAAGGAAAAAAGAATTCGGCTCGAAATCCTGACAATTGGTGATGACACAGCCACCGTCAATCTAGAATTCAAAGTCCGCGGCCAAGACCTTATCGGTCGACAAACCCAAACCTGGATCAAATTCCCGGACGTTGGCTGGAAAGTCGTTAGCGCGCATGTATCAACAACGGACGGGAGTACGCTTTATTGAGGGTGCCGTCACTCAACCCTAAACCCAATGACCGCGACGTCATCGCGGCGGGTTTGATCGCCTTGATACTCGGTTAGGGATTGATGTAGGCGGTCTCTTTGATCTTTCATGGATTGATCTTGTATTTCCAGCAAGAGATTGCGGAAACGTTTTTTTCCAAACATTCGATTTTTTTCGCCGCCGACCTGATCGACCAACCCGTCGGAAGTCATGTAAAAAGATTTGTCAGCTAAATTTACAATTTCATGTTCTTCGAATACTTGGTTGTGGGGAATTCCGTGATAGCCAATACCTTTTTTTGTTCCTTTAATGATACTGATCGCGCCATCTTGAACCAGATACAGCTCGAACCGGGCTCCGACAAATATCATGTTTTCCATATCAGGGCCGACATAACAGATGCCCAGTTCCATGCCGTCGTCGGACTCTCCTTTCTCTCCATACTGGCCCAAAGTGACCTGTACCAACTGGTGAAGGCGCTGCATCAATTCCGCTACCTGACCCCCGGCGACATCTGACAAGGCGTTGTCTAAGGCACCGGTGGCGATCAGCGTCATAAAGGCTCCGGGAACGCCGTGGCCGGTACAGTCGCCCAAGATAATAAGGAAGCCATCGCCCCACATTCTGCTCCAATAGATATCACCGCCGACGACATCACGCGGTTCCCACAAGACAAAATGATCAGAGAGAAGAGAGGAGAACAAGGCGTCATCGGGAAGGACGGAACGTTGAATTCGGGCCGCATAATCAATTGAATCGGAAATTACATTGTACGCGTCAGACAGTTTGATTTCGGCAGTCTTACGTTCCGTGATGTTCGTGAAGGTGCTAACAAATCCACCATTTGGTAGCGGCCCGCCCTCGACTTCAATGATCGTACCGTCGGGCCTTTTGCGTTCAAAACTGTGAGCAACGAATTTTTCGGCTTGGAGAATTTTCTGATGGACGACTTTCTCTGGATCGCCGTCTTCGAATTCGCCACGTTCGGCATCGAACCTGACCCAGTCAATGAAGGCTGATCCGGGACGCGTCATTTCTTCTGGCACATCGCGAATTTCCTGGAACCGCTTATTGGAAATGATCAGCATCAATTTATTATCATAAGCGACCAGACCCTGATTGATGCTGCCCAGAACGGCCTCGAGAAGGGTCGATTTGTGTTCTAATTCCTGGGTTCTTTCATCAACAAGATTTTCGAGGTTCTCCTGGTATTCCCTAACTTCATTTTTCGCTGCCTCTTCCTTTTCCTGCATTTCATTGTAGGCGCGAACGACCTGGCCCAATTCATCGCCGCTTTCCCACTGCACAGGGGTTCTAACACTTTCCAGCTTGGTTTGTTCTATGGCATTGCGGAGTTGGAGCAGGGGGCGGCCAATGACCCTGCTGACGGCAAATAAAGTGCTGGTGATAAGGCTGATGAGCAGGACCAGCAAAATAATCGCGTTAACCTGAAGATGTTCGTATACGCGGAGCCAGATTTGTTTGCTGTTGACCGTCATAACCAAGCGACCAATCGGCTCCTTAACACCTTGGTATGAAGAGAGCAGGGTCTGATTTACCCTGAACTCTGGAATCTCGGGTTCTGTTTTAATGTCACCCACCTGGCCCATCACTTCGCCAGCCGTGTCATAGATGACAGCGCCTTGGATGTGCGGTAAAAGCAGAAATTCCCCAAGGAGTTGGCGCACCTGATCTACATCATATTCCCATGCCGCTGCCTGGAACGCTGGGCTCTGGATGGTAACAACGTTATTCAGCGATGAGATTAATTGGTCACGTTCTTTCTGATAAAAAAGAAATTCCAAGTATAAAAACAAAACGACAGCGGCAAGTGTTACCAAAGGCACGTAGATGCTCAATAGTTTTGAGGTCAGAGACCTAAACGGCTCATTCCTTTCTGTGGCTTGGCTGCCGTCCTCCGCCAATTGAGCCCAAGCGTTGGCACGCACCCTGTTAATGAGAGGCCATCCGGCAAAGCCCACCACGATCAGGCCCATAATGACCAGGGCAATCAGAAGAAATCGGTCCGCCGTCCAAATCGGTCGGTCCGCATCATACCACTTGGAGTAAATTTCTTTGTACGCTGTAGAACCGATGAATCCATCCATTGCGACTTGCAGACGTTTCAGAAGTTCGGGCAAATCCTTTCTGACGGCAATGGCCCTCTTGATCGTTTTAAGGGGAGGGGCAAGAACACGGATTTGACCGTCTAACTTCATTTTACGAGATGACTTCCAAGTGACCGATTCTGGATAAGCCAATGCCTCTACACGACCACTCAAAAGCGCCAACATGGCTTCGTGAAAGGTTGCGAATATGCGCAATTCTAAGTCGGTTCTTTTGGCAAGCAGCCGCGCCCCCACATTGGCGTCAACGGCGCCGACGATGATACCTTTCATATCCGCTAGGTTTTTGAGATCAGTTCGCTCTTTACTAACGAAAATGGAAATGTGAAATTTTTCCAGCGGTGTGGTGAATATTGCAAATTCTTTGCGCTTGATTGAGATGCCTAGATTTGGAATTACGTGAGCCTTGCCAGATTTCAAGGCCCCTTGGGTCTCTCTCCAGTTCTCCTTGATGTCGTAGGATACTTCGATGCCCGCTTTCTTTGCGATTGCGTTCATAACGTCGACCGCAAACCCGGTAGGTTGGCCCGATGAATCGATGGAATAGTGAGGCGGGAAATTTTGCGGCATGGCCGCGATGATTTTGTTTAAAGATTTCTTTGTATTATCTGCGGCAATAGCCAAAGATGAAAAGGCAACAAGCACCCCCGCTAGCAGAATGAACACCGGGCAAAGAAGCCGCTTCATTCCGTCAAACCCCCTGCCCACATGATCTACCCCAAAATTAGCCAGACTTTCCCTCAAAACAACTATAGTCCTTATCGCAGATTGGCAGGTGTTTTTCGACGCGTTTCAATAAAATAATATTTACGTGACGACGGATTTTTTTAAGGTCTCCAGACTCTCTCATGCTTTGGAGTACCTTCGAAATTCTAGGGAGTAGCGCCTTATTCTTTTTATGTAAGTAGTGAAAAAGATCGAACCGCATTATTGGCGGGGACAACTCGCGTAACCCTTTTACTCCGGCCTGTAACATCTGGTAGCGTCCATTCAGACTTGGTGAAACGATGATATCAAATCTTTTTCTATCGAGCATCTTGAACAGGGTGGCATAATTTCCGGCAGGCAATACTTTCATGCCGGCCGTATTCCGCTCGGCGAATTTTATGCCGCGGATAATTCCAATTCGATAGGGGCGCAAACTTTCCCAGCCCTTGACATCGAAGGTCACAGATTTGGAAAAAACAACGCCTTCGATGAAGTTTATCTTTGGGTGGACTTGGATTAAATTCGGATATTTAGCGGCAATGCCATTAATGCGCTGAACTTCTCCGTCCACTTTACCCTGGTTGGCGAGTTTAAGGGCGCGTTCGGCTGGATACTTTTTTATGACCAGATTTATTCCGATACGACGGTAGGCTTCTCTTAGGATGACCTCGCTCGTCACTGTGTCGACGGAATTCACCGGCGTTACCAGAACAACCGACTCCGCTGAGATCGCTTGCTGGCCAAATGAGAAAATTATGAAAACTGCTAACACTAAGAAACGCATTTTTCCCCACTGCAATTAGGAATGTGCTCATCTAAAATTTCGCCTCAATCTTACATATATGGTCGACGATCAACAAAACTATTTATATTTGATTGGGCGAAACGAAAAGAGGAGAGAACGGGAGAAACCAAACCCGTCAATTACATCCCAAACTTAGGGAACTTATCGTTGCTGTCCATCAGATTGCGGTAGCGTGCCAGGGTCCACAGCGGGAAATAGCCACTGTATCCGTGGTAGCGGAGATAGAAGATCCGCGGGAAGCCGACGGCGTTGAAATATTCTTCGACCCATTTGCCGTTGCGCGGTGCTTCCAGTAGATATTCAACACCGCGGTGCACGGCGTCATTGTCGACTTCGCCGACCGCCATCAGGCCCAACATTGCCCAGGATGTTTGTGACGGCGTGCTGGTCTTAACTTCATCGCGGCGGTGCTGCCAATAAGTGGCGCAGTCTTCGCCCCAGCCGCCATCGGGCCGCTGGCAAGAGATCAACCAGTCTTTGGCTTTTTGGATGTGCGGTGCCGACATGTCTTTGCCGAGTGCGCAATAGGCGTTCAATACCGACCAAGTCCCGTACACATAGTTATTGCCCCAGCGTCCGAACCAGGAGCCGTTGTCTTCCTGTTCAGCGCGAAGATACTTAAGAGCTTTTTTAACCACCGGGTGATTTTTGTCATAGCCCAATTGCGCCAGCATGCAGATGCAGCGCGCACTCACATCTGCTGTTGGTGGGTCCAGCAACGCGCCATGATCGGCGAACGGGATGTTCTGTAAGAAGTAATGTTCGTTGTCCGCATCGAAGGCACCCCAGCCACCATTTTTGGACTGCATGCCGATGATCCATTCCGTACCACGGTCAATGGCGTCCTTATATTTTTCAGGATCAGCGCGATGCAGTGCCATCACCACGACTGCCGTGTCATCAACATCAGGGTAATAGTCGTTCCAATATTGGAACGCCCAGCCGCCAGGGCGGATATTACCACGGTTGGCAGTCCAGTCGCCTTCAACTTCGGTGATCTGTCGGTTGACCAACCACTCGCAGGCTTTACGCAGGCGCTCATCGTCGTGGGTGACGCCGGCTTCCTGCATCGCTAACGCGCCAAGACCTGTATCCCAGACCGGCGACAGACACGGCTGGCAGTAGCCCCAGTCGTCATGCAGAATTAAAAGGTTGTCGATGGATTTACGGATGATTTTGCATTTTTCGTCGTTTTTATCGTGGCCCAACGTATCGTACATCATCAGCGCATTGGCCATCGCCGGGAAGATACCGCCCAGACCGTCTTCACCGTTCAAGCGTTCTTCGATAAATACCAGGGCCTTATCGATGCCTTTCTGCTGCCAAGATTGCGGCACGAAGGGCTCGACATACCGAGCAAGCTTATCAACCCCCAACATCACCCGGCCGAGCCAGCTGCCGGTCGGGTTTGTCAGAAAGGTTTTCACCTCATCCGGCGGCGTTAGGAACAATTCCTTGATATCGACATTGCGCGGGTTCTTGGCTTCGGGACGCAACGCCGCCAAGACCAACAACGGCACCATCACGGTCCGCGACCAATACGAAACTTTATCGATATGGAACAGCGCCCATTTCGGCAGCAGCATCGCCTCGACCCGCATCACCGGTACCGCACTCCAGGGGACTTGCCCAAACAACGCCAGGGCAAACAACGTGAAGACATTGACCCTTTCAGCACCACCGTGATTACGAATGGCGTTCAGCGCCCAGGTCATGTGCGGGGCTTCAGGGTCTTCGCCGGTTAATTTCAGTGCCAGATAAGCCTTTACCGACGCGCTCATGTTGAGATCACCGTCGTGATACAGCGGCCAGCCGCCGTGTGAGCCTTGGGTGCGGCGGATGTATTCTGCCAGCTTGGCTTCAATTTCGTCGTCGATTGTGCCTAGGAAATGGTTCAGAAGAATGTATTCAGCGGGGATGGTGACGTCGGCTTCCAGCTCAAACGACCAGGACCCATCTTCGGCCTGTTGGTCTTCCATCCAGGCCTTGGCCTTGGCGATAATCGCGTCGATTTTTTGATTTTGATCTTGGTTATTCCGAGGGCTTTGCTGAGGGTTTTTTTGGGGGTTTTGCTGGGGGTTTTGCTGGGGGTTTTGGACGTGATCCGGGCGCAGTTGCTCTACGACCGAAGAACGATCGGATTGCAGTGCTGAGTCTAATAAATTCACGTCGACCCCGTAAATCCCGTTTAACACTTGGTCCCAAGCTCTCAAAATGGCCAAAAAGGTCCATGTTTGTCAAGAGTCTAGTGCCTTATTGAGTGATTCTATTTGCAGCGATTCGGCCCGACCTAATCGCCCCTTCAAGGGTAGCGGGCAGGCCTGTGTTGGTCCAATCTCCTGCCAGAAACAAATTCGACCAGGCAGTAACAGGGCCTGGTCGTCTCGAAACGTCTTCCGGCGTTTGCGCAAAAGTCGCGCGCTTTTCCTTAACAATGCGGTGCGCCGGAAGGGGCTTATCGCCCAGTTCCAGGGCTTTCGCAACCTCTTTCCAGAGAGTCTCGGCAATTTCTTCGGCGGGTTGTTCGGCCAGCTTATCTGCGGCGCTGACCGTGACCGAGGCGACTTCACCGCGCACGAACAGCCACTGACTGACGCTGCCGACAAGGCCCATGAAACTGAGCTCGTCACTTCTGGGCGCGTCCAAAATAAAATGCCCGTTCACAATCGCCCGGGTTTCCAGAGGAACGGTAAGGTCGGGCAGTAACGAAGACGCGACTGCAGGCGGTACCGCAAGCACCAAGACATCATCTTCGTCCAAGCTCACCGTTTTGTCGCCCAAGTCTAAGGATGTTGTCCGTTCGTTGTCTAACGTGATTGTCCGGACCCGGGTGTTGAGATTAACGTCCGCGTCGTGCCCCTTCAAATAGGCGAGGGCAGGGTCAACAAAGCTTTCGCTCAAGCCTTCGCGGGCAATGCGCGGGCGGCAGAAGTCTTCGCCTTTGCCAAAAGCTTCTTTCATGACGGGCCACAAGAGCGCCGCCGCCGCTTCGTTCGCATCGGTGTTCAGGACAGCAACTCCTAACGGTTCCCAAAACCGCTCGAACAGCGGGCCGCTGTTGCCGAGGCATTTGGCGAGTGTGTCGTTCTTGCCGGCAAGTGCCAGACGCAGTGCCTTCAGGTAATCCCAGGCATTCGTTCCTGGCACCCGGCGGTTTTCACAAAACACCCACCACGGCAGCACCCCCTTGTTGGGGCGCACGGTCCAGCGTTCGCCGGACTTTAAATCGACGAAAGGATAGCTTGCCGTCTCTGGTCCTGTCAGGCTATCGGACGCACCAATTATTTTCAGGTAGGCCATGGCTGAGCTGTTACCACTCAGCAACAAGTGATTGCCGTTGTCGATGCGCCGACCCAGAGCCGCATCTTCATAGGAACGACACCGCCCACCGGCGTGGCCGGCGGCTTCATACAGCGTTACAGACTCGCCTCGTTCGGTGAGGGATACAGCGCACGAAAGCCCTGCCACCCCAGCCCCGATGATATGAATATGGCCAGCCACCGTGCTACAACATGCCGTAGCGGAAGGCGACCCACAGCTTCTTGACTTTGCTCAGCTTGACGGGGATATCGATATTTTTCCAGCCACGCACAAACAACTGTTTCATGATCGCATCATAGACTTCCATCATCATGATCGCCGGGCGCATTTGAACGCGGTTGCACTGTGCTAAGAGCTCGCGAGATTCCGTGAACCGGCGTTTGGCGACTTCAGCCAACAGCTCACACACATCCGACAGGCGCGGATGGGTCAGCACTTCATCAATGTTCGTGCTGTCGATGCCGTGGGCGATGAGCAAATCCTGGGGCAGGTACAGCCGGTCGCGTTCGGCGTCTTCGGCAACATCGCGGAGGATGTTCGTGAGTTGCAGTGCTTGACCGAGGGAGAAGGCGACCTTGTCTCCCAATTCTTTTTCAATACCGAAAACCATGTTCGACATGCGCCCAACCGAGCACGCGACCCGGTCACAATAAAGTTCCAGCTCAGCCATATTGGCAATGCGCACAGAGTTGCCAGCATCCATCTCCATGCCGTCGATCATGGCATGGAAATCTTGCTGCGGCAGGTTGTAGCGTTCCACGGGTTGGATCAAGGCTTTGGCCGTGGGGAGGCGGGCACTTTCGGCGAATATGCGGGTGACTTCACCGCGCCATTGACCAAGTTGGAAGCGCTTGGTTTCTTCCTCGCCCGGATCATCGGCAATGTCATCGACTTCGCGGCAGAACGCATAGATGGCATACATCGCCTGACGCTTTTCCGTCGGTAAGCGCCGCATCGCCCAGAAGAATGATGAGCCAGATCGGCGCACGACTTCTTCTGCATGGGCTGCTGGATCAGTCTCGATCTCAGTATTTGTCGCTATCTCATTCATGACGAGTATGGATACACCACCTTTTACTGAACGTCACGGGTCAAGAACTATAACTCCGCCCCTTCCAGGCCCCGCCGCGCCCGGCCCAATGTTGGCGAGCGGAATCAACGGTCATGGCTGTATAAATCAACCCGGCCAGCGGCAACGCCATCGCCCAGGCTGGGTTCATTTTATACAGTCTCAGCGTTGGCAAAAATGTGATCGCCATCACCAGCCAAGCACCACCGCCGGCAAGCCCTAAAAGTTCATCTCCCGTGATGCCGCTCCAGATCGCCATGATCGGTGCCGCCAGATAAATGATTGCCATGCCGACGACGGTGCCGATCAGTTGCAGGACCGAATGATCCAACTGCACGAACGCGGTGCGGGCGACCATGTGCCAGATTTCGCTCAAATGATTATAGACTCGCAAACTGTGCGCGCGTTCGGTCAGGCCCAACCAAATCGGCCCGCGAGCCTTGATGATCGCCGCCAGGGCGCAATCGTCGATCAACTTGTCCTTAATCGCGGCAATGCCGCCCGCATCTGCCAAGGCCTTCCGCTTGACCAATACACAACCGCCGGCGGCTGCGGCGACAGCATGGTCCGGGTTGTTAACCTGGGGGAAGGGATACAGCTTTTGGAAAAAGAAAATAAAGGCCGGGATCAGCAAGCGCTCCCAAAAGCTTTCACAGCGCAGCATGACCATTTCGGAAACCAGATCGAGTTTTTCTACCTCCGCCTTGGCCACCAGCCAGCGCAGGTTTCCCGGCGTGTGCGTGATGTCGGCATCGGTCAGCCAAATGTAGTCGGACGTGGTGGCGCCTTCGATGCCTTGGCTTACGGCCCACAGCTTACCGCTCCATCCAGCTTCCAAGGGCTTGCCGCTGACGACCGTGAGTTTGTCTGCCCGATCTCCTGCGGCGGCACGTGCGACGTCTGCCGTGCCATCGTCGCTGTTGTCGTCAACGACTACGACTGAGAGGGAGCCCGGATAATCCTGCGCCAACAAGGTCTCGACCGTCGCCCCGATGGAAGGGGCCTCGTTGCGCGCCGGTATGACAGCGGTGACGTTGGGCCATGAGTCCAAGTCTTTGGCTTCTCCGGACGTAATTTGATCCGAGCGCCAAAAGTTGCCTCTGAACAGGATGAGACCGATCCAGATGGCGAAGGGGAGGAAGGGGAGGAGGCGTTGTATCATGATATATCTAGTGAGTTTCGCTCAGACCCTTCGAGACGCGCAATTCTCGCGCTCCTCAGGATGAAGATTTTTTATTCAATAATATTCTTCATCCTGAGGAGCCGCAAAGCGGCGTCTCGAAGGACGCATTGTTAAGCTCCAACATCTCCCTCAAAATAAAACCGAACCAACGCCCCGAATGCCACACCAGACAAACTGGGGCTTACTTAACTGCACCCGCCCCGCCACCGGGTCTTCATTCCGCAAGCGCTTAATCAAGGCATCGGCAATACGGACGATGAAGGCGGATTCCATGGCCAGACGTTTGGACTTTAATCCCGCGGGCAAACGCCGCGCTTCGATCATGAGTTCGTCTGTTGCGTCTAGGCACTGATCAATGACTTTTCTGATCCCGGGGGATGCCTTGTCCTGATCCAATTGTTCGACCGTGCCACCATGTGCCGCCATCCAGTCGCCCGGCAGATACACCCGGTCCATGGTCTGATAATCGTCCTGGCAGTCCTGAAGATGATTGATCACTTGCAGCGCATTACACAGCGCATCCGACGGGCCATAGCCATCGACTGATCCGCCGTGAATATCCAATAGGTAGCGTCCAACGGGGGCTGCTGAGCGAATGCAGTAGTGCATCAGATCGTCCCAGTCGTCGTAGCGCCCTTTGACCGCGTCTTGTTTAAAAGCATCGACCAAGTCCAGGCAGTGCTGGGGCGTGGTGCCGGTTTCATTCAGGCTGTCGCGCATACGGTGGCCGGTCGCATAGAGCGGGTCGGGGTCGCCTTCGCCCAGCACGGCGCGTTCAAATTCACTGAGGCGTTTAATTTTTTCGTCGGGCTGGGTGTCAGGATTATCGGCGATGTCATCAATCGCACGGGCAAAGTTATAATACACAGCGATATGTGGGCGGAGATGCGCTGGCAACAGCCATGAGCCCACCGGAAAGTTCTCGTAGGCGGCGTCTTTACCTGAAGGAGTTTCGACCGAATCCTGTGTCGCCAATGGGGTGTTCATGACCTCGAGTTAGAGAGTCTTCTTCTTGCGGAGTTCCCTGAGCAAGCCCTCAACACCGCGGCCGCTTTTGCGAATGACCGAAGCGAACTCGTCGCGCTGGGTCATACCCATGCTGATGCCTTCGACCATCACGTCGATGATCCGGAACTGGCCTTCCTTGGCGCGCAGCCGCCAGTTGATTTTAGCCGCTACTTTTTTGCCTTCCCGAAATTCCGAATAAACCACCGTGTCCTTGCTGCCCTTGGAGATGGCTTTCTTCACAATCAAACTGGAGCCAGATAGTTTTGCAAAGCGGTCGGCGTAGGTCTTGATAATAAGGCTTTCGAACAGGTCGAAATACTCGTCTTTCTGGGGTTGCTTGGCCTTCCGCCAATAGCGCCCCAGCACCCAGCGTCCGATGGTTTTCACGGCAAAATTTTTGTGCAGGAGAATTTTAAAGCGACGCCGCCGCTCTTTTACATTTATGTTATCCCCGGTCAGGGTCGTCAGTGATTTATGGGCCAGGTTTTCGATGAATTTCAGGGCGCCATCAGAAAACGCGTCAGCGCGCGCGTTGTCCGGGCTCCAAACCACGGCCATGAATAAAGCAAAAACACCGGCAGAAAAAAGTCTTCGCATCGTCAATCCCTATCGCAAGCTGGAAGAGTCATTCGGGTGAAACTCCGAGTGACGTTCCCAGGCTATTTAGATCAAGTCTATCCTCGTTTTCAGAACCGAGATAGCGATCTTTCCACCAATCCTCCCTGAAATTCGGACCGGTATCCTCTATACTGCCAAAGAAGACCCAAAAATCAAGTCAAAATCATGTCAGACGGTCAAATGAGTACGATAAAGTTAACTTATATGTTGCGCTTTTACCCGCAAGGACGCACCTTCGCATCCTATCGTATGGTATTTAAAGATTGAGGCGAAAAAATGTTAAAAGTTTGGGGACGAAAAACATCCAGCAACGTGCGCAAGGTTTTGTGGTGTCTGGCAGAATTAAACTTGGAATTTGACCGAGTGGATCTTGGGGGCCCGTTTGGCGGCAACGATGATCCGGCGTACCGGGCGATAAACCCAAATGGACTCGTCCCGACCCTGGAAGACGGCGACACAATCATCTGGGAATCTAATTCTATTATTCGCTACCTCAGCTCCATTCACGGCAAGGGCACCTTGTGGCCGGAAGACCCGGCAGAACGGTCTGAGGCAGACCGGTGGATGGACTGGCAGTTATTTGCGCTGAATTCCACGGTTGGCTTTATTTTCCGTGAAACCACCCGCAAGGAAGAAGCGGACTGGGACCAAGACGCCATCGCCGAAGCCAAGCAAGCCGCCATTGTGTACATAAAAATGTTGGATGCACATTTGGCTGATAGACCCTTCGTCGCCGGTGAGAACCTCACCATGGGCGATATTCCCGTCGGCTTTTTTATTAATCGCTGGAAGCTGTTGGACCTGGATCATCCCGCATTGGCGAACTTGGACGCTTGGCATGACCGTCTGAAGGCACGCCCGGGATACAAGACTCATATCACCGACAACGGGCTTTAAAACGCCTCTCAAGGGATTGGCAGCACTCTCGTGCGGCGGCTGCTAATCCCTTGGAATTATTACATAATTGTTGAACTCTTATGGCGTTTCCTGCACACTGCCCAGTGGATAAGGAGATGCATCATGTCTGATCTGAAACGCCAACTTAAAGACTACCGCCTGACGACAGCGGAAATCCTGTACCACATGCCGGATCTTCCTAGTTTGCTGCAAAGTTTCGTGTGGCAGAAGCTGGACCTAGCCCCGCAATTTCCTGAATTAAAAAAGTTCCTGGATTTTTGGGAACAGCGGCTTGATGGCAAATTGCATTCAGTGCGCGTCGCCAATGCCCAGCTGATCAAACCGGCCGAAGTTCGCTTGGCAGATGGTGAGTTTATTATTCATTAGATTGGTCTGTATATAAGGTGAGTTTGTACCGCTGAGCGTCCTTCGAGATGCCGCTGGCGCGGCTCCTCAGGATGAAGATATATTAAAATTAAGTTTATTATCAATTGCTTATGAAAACTCTTCATCCTGAGGAGCGCTTGCTTAGGCGCGTCTCGAAGGACACTCATTGGCACCACGTCTTCAGGAATTACACGCAATAAAAAGGGGCCCACGAAGGGCCCCTTTCTCGTCACTCGAAGACTTCGTTCTAATTTTACATTGCGCGGACTTCAACCAGGAATTTCTCAACTTCCTGGGCCAGAATTTCGCCCTGTTTGGCCAAGTCGCCAGCTGATTCCATAACGTTGGAGGCGGCAATACCTGTTTCCTGGGATGCTTGGCTAACGCCGTTAATCGTGACGTTAACTTCCTGGGTAGAGGCGCTTTGTTCTTCCACCGCCGATGAGATCGTGGTTTGAATTTCGCTGATCTCGTTGATGGTTTTGCTGATGGTCTGAATGGCGTCTACCGACTCTTTCGTTGCCCCTTGGATCGAACTGATCTGGGCCGCAATTTCCTCAGTTGCCTTGGCGGTCTGATTGGCCAAGTTCTTAACTTCAGACGCGACAACCGCAAAGCCTTTACCAGCATCACCGGCGCGGGCAGCTTCAATTGTTGCATTCAAGGCCAGAAGGTTGGTCTGATCAGCGACGTCCTTAATCAGGTTCACCACTTGTCCGATCTTGTCTGCCGCATCGGCCAGACCTTGGACCATTTGATTTGAGCGTTCGGCTTCCTCGACCGCGTTGGAAGCAGCGGTCGCTGATACGGACACCTGTGAGGAAATCTCATTGACCGAGGCACTTAATTGTTCTGTCGCTGCTGCAACAGTACTCGCCTGATTGGTGGTTTCCTCCGCCGTTGCGGCCATGGATTCAGACGTCGCCTGCATTTCAGTGGCCGCAGCCGCCAGGGTTTCTACAACCGACTTAACATTCGACTCAAAGTCGTCGGCCATTTTGACTTGGCCAGTGACAACGCTCCAGACCAACAGAATACCTTCATAGCCACCGTCTGCACCGGTGATTGCCGAAACCCGAAGATCCAGAGTTTCTCCGCCGAGGTTGATTTTTGCCACATGCGGGAGGTTGGCAGGATCTTTCAACATTTGCCGCTGATGGGCGGGATTTTTATGGAATATATCGATGCATTGCCCGATTAAGCTATCCACCGTGCACGGAATAAGATGTTCCAGCGATTTCAGTGTGGTCTTGGTGAATTCGTTAATATAGGTAATTTCCAAGGATTCTGGATCGGCCAGCATCACGCCAACTGGAATTTGGTTGATGACCTGGAGTTGCCGGTTGCTGCTTTCTTCCGATTTAATTTTATCGGTGACCACGCTCCATGTCAGCATTGCAGAGACATAGTTGCCGGAACTGTCATTCATCGCCGTGACCAAAAGGTCTAGGTACTCATCGCCAAGTTGAATAATCGCCTGATGCGGAAGATTGCTGGGATCAGCCAACATCTGGCGTTGGTGGGCTGGGTTTTTGTGGAAAATATCAACACATTGCCCGACCAAGTCGTCGATTCTGCACGGCAACAAGTGTTCTAGACTTTTCAAGGTGTTTTCGCTGGTTTTGTTCATGTAAGTGATGCGGTAATCCTGAATCTCCAACATCATGATGTTGACCGGCATATTTTCCAGCATCTGTCCCTGCATTTTAGCATGGGTTGGGGTTTTTCTAAGCATGGCGCACTCCTTAAAATAAATCGCGTTATATGATAAACAATCGGCACTCTCCCCCTAATGGAGCAGCGCATTTATCCAATTTTTAAAATCTTTAGGGCCTTAGGCGTTGATAATTAATCAAGCTATTTGATGTTCTTCGCATAAAATACAATGATAATCATTATTAATTTTAAGAAAAATCTATATTTATTTGAGAAGTATTACTTTAAGCATAACATTTATTTATTGGTCTATGCAATTTGTATTAGTTTTAATGCAGAGAACGTTATGCTGCAAATGATTCAATACGATTGAATACGGGCGAAATTTCTAACATATTGCCCTTTAAACGGGTTCGCGGCAGGATGGTGTTGCTCAAGATTGTAAATCGATAAATCCCATTGATTTATCCGATTGAATATTTCCATTGATTTGTCCTGGGGGGGATGATGGCGGAAGTGAGTGCGAACGGTAGATCGAATGGTGTTGGCGGATTGGGAAAGAACCCGCCGGACGAAGAAGATCTACGGCAATTTTTTGGCCGCAACGACACTTATTATTTCTCCCAATATCAAAAGATTTCTGCCGGCGGTGGAGCGTTTCTGGGCGGCCTTATTTCATGGAATTGGTCGGCGTTTTTGTTGTCTGTTCCTTGGTATTTCTACCGCCGCATGGCGACCATCGGTGCGTGTTTGATGTTTGTGCCGGCGGTGTTGTGGCTGATCTCGCCCCGGGTGGCAATCATCGGCACGCCGCTGGTCTTTGCCGTATTGGCGATGGTTGCCAATTATGTCTATGTGACTCGTAGCGTTGAGAAACTGGAGGAGATCTATGGCGATACAATTTCCCAGATGCAACGCGAAGACGCGATCCTGAGGCGCGGCGGCACATCGTGGAGCGCCTACGCGGTGGCGGGCTTTATCGCCGCCCTTGGGTGGGGGTTGATCCCTAGGGGCGAGGGTGAGGCGCAGGCACAATGGATGCGGTTGTGGCAGGGGAGTGCTGTTGAATTGCCGACCTGCACCGATGATATTGTCCGCGAGCAGGCGGGATTGTTGCTGCGCATCGCGGTCCGCGACCGGGTGCCAGACAAAACCACCATCAGCCGTTTTAGCGTCTCCGGATATAAGGATCTTAGTTTTGATGCGATCAAGGTACTTCGCACCTGCCAAGCGACCGTGACCGGCCCCGGCGTCTCTTGGCGTTATGCTTTCGATGTCATCCAGAGTAACAATAAAGCGCCCCTAACCAAGGTCACCAATGCTCGTCCGGTGGAGTAAGGTGGCGCGGCTCTTAATCATTTTATGGCTTTTCATGGTGGCGGTTTTAGCCTTGCCATCGTCGGTGTTTGCTCAAGCGAAAGGCGTTCAACCGACCGCCAGCTATCTCAGCGAGAACATCGCCGGTTGGACCCTTCGGGTGAACAAGGAACTGCACTATCAGCGAAAAAGATTAGCAACCAGAGTGCGGCAGAAATTGCGCCGCGATCTCATTCGAATCAGCAAACTTGTACCGCCAAATGTCACGACATTCTTGCGCCTGATTCCGATCTGGGTGCAGCACGATGCACGCTGGGAAAAGTTTGATGAATTCAAGTTTCATTATTTTCACACCCAGGCCGGGCCGTGGCTGATCAAGAACGGCATCAACAAGGATAAGGCCGGCGGCATTTCCATCAGTGATGGTGGTTACTTTTTACAATCGGAGGACGGCGCGCCATTGTTGTTGCTGCACGAATTGTCCCATGCCTACCACGAACAGGTTCTGGGATACGACCATCCGGAACTTATCGCTGCATATAAAAAGGCCAGCGCCAATGGCAGCTATGATAATGTCGATCGCATTGATGGAAAGAAGGCCAAGCACTATGCGATGCGCAACGTCCGTGAGTACTTTGCCGAAGGCACCGAAGCCTACTTCGGACAAAACGACCACTACCCCTACAACCGCCGCGATTTGGAAAAACATGACCCAGAACTGGCGCGACTGATGAAGAAGTTGTGGTTACTGTGAAGGGGCTGTTGTGAGGGGAAAAATGATCAGCATCGTTAGTAGCCTTCTGGGCGCGTATTTGGTCTTTGTGATCGCCTTGTTCGCGTTGCAGCGCTCCATGATTTATCACCCAGGCAGTGCACCGCCATCTCCAACTCAGATGCGTGTGCCTGAGATGAAGGTCGTGAGTGCGTCGACAGCGGATGGGTTGGAACTGTCAGGTTGGTTCGCCCCACCCAAACCCGAAAAGCCGCTGATCGTGCTGTTCCATGGCAATGCGGGATCGGTAGCGGACCGCGCCTTTAAGGCTCGGCGTTATATGGATTGGGGCTATGGGGTGTTGCTGGCCGAATACAGAGGCTTTGGCGGCAACCCCGGCAACCCGAGCGAGGAGGGCTTATATGCGGATGCCAGGGCGTGGCTGAAATTTGCTGATGACCAAGGTCTTGGGCCAGACAATTTGGTGATCTACGGCGAATCTCTGGGCTCCGGTCCGGCGGTTCGGATGGCTTGGGAATTCGCAAAACAGAATACCCCAGTGGCAGCGCTGGTCTTGGAAGCGCCCTACACGACCCTGGCAGATGTCGCACAGCATCATTACCCGATTGTACCGGCCCAGTGGCTGGTTCGAGATCGTTTCAATTCAGCGGCGATTATCAGTGAGATCAATACCCCCTTGATCATCGTGCACGGTACCCTGGACGGGACCGTCCCCGTCAAGTTTGGTCAGGCTCTTTTTAACGCCGCTTCCGAGCCTAAAACCGCCCACTGGATTAAACTGGCGGGCCACAACAACCTTTACGATTCCCCTGCCGCCGAAGTCATTGATGGCTTTTTAGCCCGGGCTTTGGCGGCCCGGTAGCTGAAATAGCAAATCGAATCAGTGAATGGATTCAATAACTTGGACAGCGGTGGATTTTGCGCGCCTAAATTCACCCTAAGCTATTGACTTCTTTCGGTTTTTTGATATATTAGGACGTAGAGAAGTGTATGTTAGCCCGCGATGGGTCTGCGCATGTGTGTTTGCGTGGGGTTTTCGATGGGGTTGGCAGCCTGAAAATGAGACGAGGAAAGAGCCAGAATGGCCCTGATTGCAAGAGTGCAACAACCGGTAGCGACAGCACCCACCGCCCCAACGGCGGGGCGTACGGTTGCGTCTGTTCGGGGAAATGCCAGTGATCGGGGACAGGTTGAGGAGATCAACACCTCCGGCTCTATCTCGTTTGATAATACAGCGCTGATTTTCCAGGAGCAGGAGCGGGCGCTCGCCGATAACACCAATCAAGACCGTAGAAACAATCGGCCTCGGGCCGAAAACCCTGGCAGCTTTAACGCGCCGACGGATTTGTTCGTGTCGTTGCTGGAAATCAACGAACGCGGGGAAAAAAGCGACACCGGAAATGGGTTCAAGGGTGGACCCGGCGATTTCAAGAAAGCCATCGCCGTCTACGAAGACACCGTCCGCGTCATTACCGGCAGCTTCGAAAAACTTGGCTCTTCGCTCAGCCTTATTCTTTAGGCTCTGCTCGGTCCCCTCGAGTTACAGGTGAGTTGAACTCCAACGCTGATAACAATCCCAGCCAGCCGAACAGAGCATAGGCCGCCGCCAGCCCAAAGACCTGACCTAAGAAAATCTTATTCATAGGGACAATTGGGGGACAATTGGGGGACAATTGGGGGGCAATGATCAAAAGATTCCCCTGTTTATTGAAGTTTTATGTTTGGAGTCGTCCGGCGGGTGTGACCGGTAACGTGAAGAAGAACGTGCTGCCAGTACCAACTTCGGACTTAAATCCGATTGTGCCGCCGTGCAGCTCGACGATTGATTTGGAGATATTCAGGCCCAAACCGGTACCGCCCTTTTCTCGAGTGTCGGAAGAATCCACCTGAGTAAATCTTCCGAATATAAGATCCGTCATTTCTTCATCTATGCCGGGTCCTGAATCAGTGACCGAAACGGTTGCTTCCCTCTCATCATGGGTGATCGAAATTTTGACGATCCCACCATCTGGTGAAAACTTGGCGGCATTGGAAAGCAGGTTGGCGATCACTTGGGTCAGGCGACCCGCATCTGCCTGCAGCGTCACCCCAGACGCCAGGTCCCCAAAAACGAATTTTGAATTCTGCTCTTGGGCGTAGCCTTGATTGGTCTCAACCGCCTCCCGCACAAGAGCTGTGAGGTCAAGGTTTTCGAGATCGAGTTCCATATTGCCGGACTGAAGCTTTTCCATATCCAAGATATCATTGACCAATTGGATCAGGCGGTCGCTGTTCTTGTGGGCAACATCCACCATGTCCAACGCACTTTCCGAGATGTCACCCAGGGCACCGCTTTTGACCATCCCGAGAGCCCCCTTGATGGATGTCAGGGGGGTTCTAAGTTCGTGGCTGACGGTGGAGACGAATTCGCTTTTCATGCGGTCGACTTCCTTGCGCTCGGTTATGTCGCGCACGATAGCGACAAAGCGCGGATTTTCGTTGAGGGGGAAGATATACTGCAAAAATATTTCGACCGGGACTTGATTGCCGTTTTTATGCTGATGAATTGTTTCGAATGTCGTCGCGTGTTCTGGCCCCTCCATCAGTCCCTGGATCATGTTACGGAACTCCGCTTCCGTGAACTCAGGTTTAATTTGGAACGGGGCCATTTTATAAAGCTCGTCCTGGGTGTATCCGACTTGAGTCATGCCGCCCTGGTTGACGTAAAAGAACCGCAACGGATCAGGCCAAAACATAAAGATGCAGTCCTGGGTATGGTCGAGGGTCGTTCTAAATTGTGTAACTTCTTTCTCTGCGCGAACTCGGTCAGAGATATCAGTGTTCATGGAGCCGATCCCAAATATTTTGTTATTGGCATCTCTTACGGGGAATTTTTGTAGGATGGATGTTCTGATGGTTCCGTCCGAATGTGGTGTCTGAGTTTCCGTGCTGACGGCGTTTCCTGATTCCAAGACTTCGGTGTCTTGGGCGTCAATTCCTGACACATGGGCGGGCTCAAAAAAATCACCAACGGCTTTTCCGACGGCTTCTTTATGTGTTGGGTTGAACCAGTCGTTCCAAACCTTATTGACGATCAAATATAGACCATCCAAACCTTTCACACTGATGGCAGATGGTGAATTTTCCAAAACTGCAGAAATCATGATTTGGCTCTCGGCTAACTTGGTGACGGTCTCAAGGCGCTCTGTTTCGTCGGTTCGGATCGCAACATATTGGAACGGCGTTCCTTGTTCATCCAGGAACGGAACGATGGTGGCTCTTACCCAATAGTAGTCGCCGTTTTTCTTCTGATTCTTAATCTCACCTTCCCAGGTTTTACCGCTGGTGATGGTCTGCCATAAATCTTGATAGAACGCCTGGTCGTGTTCGCCGGATTTAAGAATACGATGATTCTGGCCGATTAATTCGTCACGGGTATGTCCACTTATTGCGCAGAACCTGTCGTTGACGTAGGTGATGTTGCCGTCAACGTCTGTAATGCTAACGATGGCGTGTTCATCAAGAGCCAATTTTTGAAATTCAAGCTCGCTGGTCGTGGCGGCCAATGTTTCTTCGCCTTTAATGATTTGTGTGGCGATGAGGCTGCTTATTCGGAAGAACAACAGGGACCCAAAAAAGATAATCAATAGGCCAAAACCGATGACAATTAAGGCGGCTTTCAAATAAGGGGCGCGGATCTCTGCAAGGTCGATCTTCGCGACAATGCCAAGGCCGAGCTCTTTGATCGGTTCATGAGCCGCCAATACCTCTTCGCCGCGATAGTCAGATCCGACGACAGTTCCCGACTGCCCGGAAAGGGCACGCCGCATGGGCTCAGCTAGACTAGAATTATAAGGAACGTACCGTGCCCCCTCTTCTGTGGGGCGACCTTGTTTGTTGGGCGTGGGGTGGCGAAAACTTAGTAGGAAGATAATTTTATCAGCCTTACGATTCCCCAGCACAAATTCACCGGTTTCCCCAAACCCTTTGTAGGCCGAAATTGCATCGTTGACTTGAGAAATCGTCGCTGCCGCGGCTCCCAGTGGATGATCTTTAGCGCTATATTTTTGATCGAACCGAGCGATGGCTTCAATCAAGCGCGCTTGGCTCTGCGCCATTTGAATCAGGTCCTGGCGCTTAACCTCATAGGCGGTGTTGTAGAGCACAACAATGGAAATACCACCGACAATAATGGCAATGGCAGCCATGATGAGAACAAGGGAGTTAATTCGCTTCATTTTAAATTTTTATCGACCGGCTTATCGCCATCCTAAAAGGATTTTATAATTATCTATATGAATGAGATTATATGTAGCTAAAACTGACAAAACAGTCAGGTAGTTCTTTTATCAAAACGTCGAGTGTAAATACAGTAACTCTTGGCGCTTTCAGACACTAATCTTATTTTATATCGAAAGGGGGGTATTCATATCTTTTGTCATGTTCGCCTGATGCTTCTAGACAGCTATTTTCAAGTAACAGGGGGGTATAGAATCCAAATGATTAATGAACGAAGTGCTTTAATTGTTTATTGGATTAAGATTATGAATGAAGTTATTAAATTTTCCGTTCCCTCTCGTATTTCAACGCTCAACCGGCCGATTGGCCAGATGATATCCTCGCTTGATGGCCAATCCAATTCGGTCGATGCGTTACAAATCGTGCTGAGTGAATTGAGGGCTGAGATGAATAAAATGGAAACTAATTTTAACCGCTTAAGTTCCGCATTTAACTAACACGGATTTTAACTAAATCGGCCATTAACTAACGCGAGTAGCCCGGTACCCCAGCCTGGGGAGGTGAACGCAGACTTGGCCTACTTGGTCATCTTCGCGCAGAATGGCGATGGTGCTGGCCGATAGATTTCGAAGAATTCCCTCGACCGGCACGCCGCCGTCGGCGGGTTCAATCGTAATCTTATCGCCAACGTTCAGGCCTTGCGGATCGCCAGGGTCGGCGCGTTCGGGTGTCTGGTGAGTAGAATTCTTAGCGATAGCGAGGGCATCGAGATCGCTTATATCGTCCGGAGTGCCGTGGCCGATATCTTTCATGCGTTGTTCCCAAGCAATGATATTTTTGAATTGTGATAAGAACGGCTCGGCTTCGGCCATGCGATCGCGCAGGAACCAGACCAGATAATAACACAGTGCATCCGGCAGGCCGGGCTCTGACCCCAGCATAAATTGACGGATCGCGACCCGTTCGTTCAGCCAACCAAGTTGTGCCCGAACATTCACCAAGGATTCCGTGTATTTGGCTTTGAGTCCATCGAGGGTGAAATCCGCGCCGAAGTAGAGCGGACCACGATCAGCCAAAAATTCTGTTGGCATGGTGTCGCTCATCTCAACCATGGCGATGGTCGTTACATCCTTGCACATCGGCCCATCGGTCCACCGCGCCACACCCCAGGCCATGCCTTCCGCGCCGCCGGGAAATAGTGTGGGGGTCGGGTGGCGGCGGTCAATTTCGCGGATAATCGCCAAGCTGTCACAAAAGATGTCGGCACCGATTTGCATCACCGGGGTTAAACGATAACCGCCGGTCAGCGGCATCAAATTCGGTTTCGGCGGCAGCCTTGGAATTTCCACAGATTTCCAGTCCAGCCCCTTGATACCAAGCACCACCCGGACTTTTTCACTGACCGGGGATTGCGGGTAGTGGTGGAGTATGATCTGGCTGTCGCTCATGGGGGGTATCCTTCTTTCATCCATGTACTTAACAGAGAAATTGACCGCCCATGTGACGTAGGTCAAGGAAGTCAGATTTCAACTCGGTGATACTGTTCCCTGAATGAATAAGTTATAAGTATGCAATTCGCGCGAGCCCGGAGGAGAGAACCTTAATGCGGCCCTCATTTGCTGCCGTCGTCTACACGCCGCGGTCCAACGGCGTCGGCTTCTTGGCGGCATTTGCTGAGGAACGTAAAAAGCACGGCGTCCGGGTCGCCGGGTTGGTGCAGGAAAAGGTGCTTAATGATGATGGTACTTACGCTGGGATCGATGCGGTTGATGTTGTGACAGGCGCGCGCAGCCCTATTAAAAGAGTTCCAAAGCATGACTACGATAAGAACGCCTGCGCGCTTGATGCGTCTGTATTGGTCGGGACAAGCGGCGTGCTGCGCGATGCGATTAAGAGCAAAGCCGAATTGATCGTATTTGATAAATTCGGTGTTGAAGAGCAAAAAGGGCGCGGCTTGTCTGATGAAATTATGTTGGCGATTAGCGACGGAATCCCCTTTCTGATCAGCGTTCCTGAAACGGCGTTGGAGATTTGGAAGGAGCGGACAGGTGGCATGGGCGGTGTGTTGCCGGTGGAAGTGGAAGCGCTTGAGCGCTGGTGGGGTGGTGTTTCGGGATAACTTTGCGACGCGTCCTTCGAGACGCGCGATTTTCGCGCTCTTCAGGATGAAGTTAAATAAAATTTCTTTGTATCAATGGACCTAAATATTACTTCATCCTGAGGAGCGCTCACTTGAGCGCGTCTCGAAGGGCCTGAGTAAAGTCTCCATCTTGTCTCAAACTCCACCTCAAGACTTTGTGAAAAAGAACCTCTTCCCCCGATCATCCACTTCGGTTACCATCCCGGCGATTCACGACAGTGTGGGGACAGTTCCTTCTGCTAAATACGGGGCATTAACCATACTGTTGTATATAGATTTGGATGCCTAACACCGCATACTTAACCCGCATTCTGGGGGGAACTTGAATGCCTAATATTTCGATGCTTGATATCGATGAGCTGAATAAGACCAAGCTTGCGCCTTATATTAAGAAGGCCCTGAAGCACCGTGCGCCGGACCCGGCGTTCCATGCCATGCAGGGCCACAACCCGGACCTGTCCGAAGCCATGTATGTGGCGTGGGGCACGGTGTTTAATTCCGGCGTGGTCGATCACAAGCTAAAAGAGATCATTCGAATCCAACTGTCCCGGCACGCCGTCTGTAATTATTGAGGCAACGTGCGGTCTGCTTCGGCGAAGCAGCAAGGATTGACGGAAGAAGACATCGACGAAGGCATCAATAACTATGAAGCCAGCGACCGGTTTACCGATGCCGAAAAGGCAGCGCTGCGTTATAGCGAATACATGGCGTCGGATTTAGACAAGATCGACGAAGCGTTCTACGACGACTTGAAAAAGTATTATTCGTCGGAAGAAATTGTCGAGCTCGGCACCTACATTGGCGTTAACATTGGTTTCCACACGTTCTTTGGGACATTGGATTTCTATCCGATGTTCTCGCCGGACGGACGGCTGGTCAGCCAGGAAGAATCAAAAGAAATCTATGGCACGACGCCAATATCCCACACCGAAGGGGCGATGGAGCGCGCTTTAGATTTAGCGCCCGACTCGGCTGCTGAATAGGAAGATAGAGACTCTATGGCTTACATTGACTCCGCGCCGGCTGAAAACTTAGAGAAGCCGAAGATTAAGGAATACATGGCCTTGGCCGAAGACCTGGGGATTGCCGATAAGCAGTTCTTTGAGGTGTTGGCTCACGCGCCCAATTATGCCGAGGCCCTGTTCAACGCCATGCGCCAGGCGTATGAAAACGGTGGCTTGGACGTGCGCCTGAAAGAAGCCATTCGCATTCAGTTGGCCAGGCTGGCAGGGGACAAGTACTTCGCCTCCCTCAGATCGAAGAAGGCCATGAAACGGGGCCTGACTGAAGAATTGATTGAGGCTGCCTGTGGCGACTTTGAAAACGAACCCCAGTTTAGCGACGCCCACAAATGGGCGTTCCGCTACGGCTACCTGATGTACCGGGAACCCGCAAAGGTCGATAAGGCGTTCTACGACGAAGGTAAGACCCACTTCTCCGAAGCCCAAATCATGGAACTCGGCAACTACATGACCATCAACTACGGCATGCAGGTTTTTATTCGGACACTGAATTTGACGCCGCAGGGGTAGGGACGTATCAGGCCTAACCAAAATCCTACGGTTGCTAAAATTGTCTATTCCGCGACGGGCGGCGAGAGAATATCTGCGATTTCATTGAGTAATGGGGCCAACTGCTCATGGTCAATTGAGTGCATTACATTATCAATGCGTGAGTGGCTATATCCCTGCTGGTAAAGTGTTGCAGCCTTATCTCGAATATTTCGAGCGGCGATGTCACATATCTCCTGTCCCACTGCGTCCTTACTGTTTTGCCGATTTGAAATTTCTTTTTTTAGTTGTTCTCCAAATACCTTTTCTTTTCTGATAATAGCGAGAGCAGCAAGCCCATATATTGATTTATCTAGTGTTCCCCAGCCCGACCCGTATTTTCCACCCTTGAAGCCCCATGATAAAAGAATTTTGCCAACTTGCAGGGAAAATTCCTCAAATTCTCGTTGGTTAGAATCTAACGCTACATCAAAAAGTATTTCTGTCACCGAAAAATTTTCCACGTGCCTCACGGATTCATTGTTATCTGGAATCCAGGTCAATACTGATACAAGCCAGAGTGCGTGCTTTTTAAGTTCCTCACGAGTGTGCTCAGGACAAGACTTAGTATTTGAAATAAACAAAAGAAGTTTTGTGATACTGGAAATCCAGTGAATGATATCAAATGTAAAAAATGATTTATTCTTGATGGATAACAGAAATAATTCTTTTTCTGTTTTAGATAAACTCTGAGCCCATTCCTCAATTTTTCGGATAATGTTTTGGCAGCGTTCATCGCTTGTTGAATTTTCAGAAAGCGCATGGGCAAGGTCGGTAAGCCATTGAAGAAAACTATCAGGAGTAGTTCCTGAATAATACGGACCCATATTTGTGCTGAGGACTTTATTGAGTAGCGTCTCAGGTACGGCGAATAAAAATTCTGCAATAAAATTGATGTTTCTTTTTACGTCTTCCAAAGCATATCTAACGTCGTGGTGCTCACTATAGATTAAGTTTTTCGTTAAATTCGTCAACTGCTCAACGCCAACTTGGGTAACTGGGCGGTAGTCATCTTTGGTTGCGCAGGCTCCTGCGATCATGCCAATCCTTTCGGTCAGTGTTCTAATATCATTGTGATCTGCCTGAAGAATGAAAAGTTGCGCAGTTTGGCCCATAAGACGCATCCATTCCATTAGCACATCAGGCATGACCTTTGGCAATATTGATTTTGCTGACCCGGAAAGGTAGCTAGCGGCAAGATTTGCGTGTGTTTTAGTTTCGAATTCTTGAGAGTAGTCAATTCTCAGATACAATTTAGCAAGTTGTGCTATGGTCTGTAACGTTTGCTCTATTTGGTTTTCATCACCGCGCTCAACTCCAATGTGCAAGTTTTGTCGTAAATGCTCTAATGTTACGTTGATAAATCCGTCAGTGGAGAGTGAATTATTGATCAAAGGGTTTTGGGCAACAAAGGTTTTTCCCTTCGCTTCGATATACCCAGCATTAATACCCACTATTGCCGTCAACGCAGCACCAGAGACTTCATAGTCACCATCTTCCGCATAACGTCGAGCAAAAGTAATAGCATGTAAAATGGCGTTTTGCGCCTGATTGCTCCAGTGCGGGTTAATTTGAAAATACTTAAACCGCTCTAAGTCGTAAGTAGATTGAGTCTCTAATGTCGGGTCGGCGTGCTCATTACTAATTTCTTCAAGAATTGGCGCAGCATGTTGCGCGTTACGTACCCAGCGCCGAAAATCTTTTTGGGTGGCTTCTACGATGAAGTTTAGTTGCTGAATGGGATTAATAAGGGACAGGGCGCGACGATAAGCATAAAGGAACAGGCCCAGAACCAAAAAGGTTCCCCAGACTGTTCCATAAACAGCGACGGCGACCCAAGACTTGTCGGGAATCATAGATAGTGTTGCAATTGTGATGGCGAGTAAAAATGTGATGCCGAATGCACCGAGTAAGTAACGGTCTGAGCTTAGTTTGCGAAATAATCCATGAGGCATGCGTTCGATATTTACTTGAATAGCAAACATGACGAGAGTGAACGCGATAGCAGTCGCTCCTATTAACGCCCCCCCAATGGTGAGTATCAAGGATCTAAAACTTCCCAGACTTTCGGTTGTAGCGAAGTTAGGTTGAAGCGCCACTTGAGTTTCAGGAAGCCAGAAGGCTGAGATTGTGAAAAGAACGATCAGTAAAGAAAAAATTGCAATCCCGCTGTGGCGTAATAACAGGCGAGTTAACCAGCTCCGAATGAAATAAAACCTATGCCATAGGTGTGCGTACCCAACCCGAATCTTCCTTTTTGCTATCTTGGTCCAACTGCGAATAGCAGTCGTTGTAGCTTTGTACCGGTTCCGGAAATATTCTCGCATGCGATTTACCAGCACAACTACCATTCTTCAATTATTAGAAAGCTAAGTTCTCATACAATTGATCCTAAAAAGATTTGTTTGTCTACATGCGAGGTCTCTCTTCTTTTAACATTATAAATTTCATATTCGATTAGGCGATACACCCAGTTTGGATACAATTCCAAAATTTTCTCTATTTTCTCCGTCCTGTTAATGATATTTTTGAACTCTCGGATTTAGATTGGGTAATTAACCTAATTCGTTGCCTCTGAGGAGTTTTGATGCGGTCTGCTGTTGATTCCAGTTTTGATATTGCGTTTTGGTTCAGCGACACGGCGCTGGAAAATAACGAGTACCTGCAACCCCAAAAGCTGCACCGGCTTTTGTTTTTGGCGCAGGCCTATTTTGCTGTGGCTTATGAGGGCCAAAAATTAATGCCTGCCGTGTTTATTGCCGAAGAAGTCGGGCCGTTGGAGCCTAACATCTATCGCGCCTTCACCCGTGGACGGCCCAATATAGAAGCCGAATTGTTCCTGCCGATTGATGTGGAAAGCTTTCTTGAGAACATTTGGCGGCGTTTCGGCAACATGTCAGCAGACCGATTGAATAAACTCTGCAACGGAACGCTGGCGTTTAAGAAGGCGATTAAAGTCGGTAAGCGGAGTGAGATCACCTTGGATGAGATGATGTTGTCGTTTACCCGCGCCGACAATACCCCTGCCGTAGACCAAGTCGTGAAGCCTAAGCTCATGCGCACCCAAGAAGGCAAAGCCGTCACCGTCGCCTCCTGGAACCCTTCGAAGAAGGTTTCTGCAGAAGCTTCCCCAATTGGGACGGTGCATCTTGCGCCAGGTCAACGAACCGAAGAGAAGCCCAGCCCCATTGCCCGTCCCCTAGACCGACCCAGCGTGGACCGACCCAGCCTAGATCGACCCAGCCTAGACCGACCCAGTCTGGACCGACCGGGCGGCCTCGGGAAAGGCGGTCGCACAAGAAGTCAATTCAAGCCATTTTTGCCGAAGTAGGCAGGCGAAGCGCGCTTGCTAAATCTTATAAGCGTTAATGTTGGATTCCAAATCTTCAACGGCTTCACCCAAATTCTCGGTTGCCTGTTTGGTATCATTGGCAGTTGTGAGCGATTGTGTCGTTGCCTCGTTGATATCATTCATTGCCGTTGCAATTTGTTCAATACCAACCGATTCCTGACGGACGGCGGCGACGATTTGCTGACATGACGTTCCGGTTTCATGGATTGCTTCGCTCAGGGTGACCATAATTTCACTGGTCTGTTCGACCAATTCGACACCCTGGTCGACTTCATTTGTGCCTTCCTCTGTCGCCATCAGGGCGCGACTTGTGGCGGCTTGGATGCTTTCCAAGATTTTCTCTACCTGGCCTGTGGATTCCTCGGATTGTTCGGCCAGGTTTCCAATTTCTTCGGCAACGACCGAAAACCCTTTGCCGGCTTCCCCAGCCTTGGCGGCCTCAATCGACGCGTTGATGGAAAGCATTTTCGATTGATGGGAAATATTATTAACGGCGGCGGTAATTTGGCCGATCTGCTTGGTTTGTTCGCTCAGTTCCAGATTGGTATCGGCAATCGCCTGTACTTTCTCGCGGATGGATTGCATGGCGCCAACGGTCTGCTGCAATTTCTCTTCGCCTCTGTCGCCTTCTTCGCTAGTGCGATCTGCGGTTTCGCCCAACGCCTGTGCTTTCAGCAAGGTTTGATTGGAGGTCGCCTTAATTTCCTCCAGAGTTGAGGTTGTTTGATTGATGGCGGCTGCCTGCTCAGCGGCCGCTGATGTCAGCGATGAAATCGCCCCTGTAATTTGCCTGACTGTGGTGGAAACTTTGATGCTGGCTTCCCGAATATTGCCGGTAAGCTGCTTCAGATTCTCCGACATAACTTGGACAGCGTGATTAATGCCTTCTACTTTCTGATTTGAGTCAAATTTCGTTGTCAGGTCACCATCGGATATTTTTGTTGCAAGAACTGCGATCTCATTTGGTTCACCGCCAACTTGCCTAAGCACATGGTTGGCAAGGTATAGGCCGATTAACACACTCAGTAAAAAGCCTGAGATGAAGATAATCAATGTCGTTAAAATGGTATTACTTGTGACGGAATGATTCTCAGTTTTTCTCAGGGCCGATAATTCGGTTTCTTCACTGACGAAGGCTAATAGGGTTTTACGAATTTTGTCAAAGTAGACTTTGCCCTTTTCCTGCCCGATCAAAATGGCCAGATCATCCATAGACTTGCCACTTTGTACTTCGCCACGAAGGGCAATCAAGGGATCGACAACATCTTTTCGCCAAGTCCCAATTGTGGCCTGAATGTCGTCTAATAGCTTTACTTGAGCCGGGTTGTCGCCGACCGTTTTAGCGAGTGCCGATGCTTTATCAGAAAATATGCCAGAGCTACGATTGTAAGGCTCCAAAAATTCCATTTTTCCAGTCAATAGGTAACCGCGCATGCCGGTTTCCATATCAATGCCGTTTGCCAGAAGGCCTTGGGCCTCATTGATCACACTGTAGGTATGGGTGATCCAATCGATGGCCGAATCGATTTGTTTGTTTTTCTCTTGGGATACCTTGTAATCGGATTTTCGTTTATCTAAAAGATTCCTTTCGCGGTTGATAAAGGTGTCGATCTGGCTGCGGAACTTGTCGAAATAGCGTTTGCCTTTTGCCTGTCCGACAATACTAGCCAAATCATTAACCGTCGTTGCACCGCTGATTTCACGGCGGAGAGAAACATTCGAGTCAACGACGTTGTTCTTCCATTGGCCTAATAGTTTTTCTAGCGTTACCAGACGCTGGACTTGTTTGGGATTGTCACTGACTTTCTTCTGCAAAGGGCCGATCAATTGGGCGATATTTTTCTCCCCTTTAATTAGGGGAGCCAGAAAATTGTCTTTTCCAGCGAGAAGATAGCCGCGCATACCGGTTTCCATATTAATCGCACTGACCAGTATTTTGTCCGCTGTGGTGATTACCTCGTTCGTATGCTCAACCCAAGCCTCTGTATTTTTAATAGAATTGATACTGGTTATGGTGACGACACAAAGGATAAACAGCATTAAGACCGGGACGCCCACCCCAACGAGAATTTTTGACTTAAGTCCACCAAAATTCATTTTCTTTTCCCTAGAAGTAGCAAAATAATGTAACTGCACCTTTTTACCGCCGCACAGTAACAATATGGCGGCAGTTAAAGCATTGACAATGGATAAATACTTCGAAGAACTGACTGTACTCTAATATCCTAACGCCATGCCATCTTTTCGGTGATCAGAGCCGCCAATTAACACGCCGCGGTCATGATCAATGTAAATCGCCTGACAGCCGCCAGTCGGTTTTTCTGCCCAATCGACAGTATGGCCCCTGGCTTCCAGGTCCGCGCGGATGCCATTTCCAAACGCGGGCTCAAGAGACAAGACGTCATTAAACCAAAAACTACGCGGCGCTTCATTGGCGCGTTGGATATCGTAGCCGCGATCAAGCACGTGAGAGATAAAATGTGCGTGGCCGGTTGCCTGGAACTGTCCACCCATGACGCCGAAGGGCATGACAACTTTGTCGCCCTTGGACAGCATCGCCGGAATGATTGTGTGCATCGGGCGCTTGCGCGGGCCGATTTCGTTCGGGTGATCAGGGATGAGGCAAAACCCTTGGCCGCGATTGTGCAGGAGCACACCGCACCCTGGCGCAAAAATGCCGCTGCCAAAACCGTCGAAGATCGAATTGATCAGCGACACCGCATTTCGGTCCTTATCGACCACGGTCAGGTAGACTGTATCCTTGTGCACAGGGCCGTCCCATACTGCGGGACCAGAGGCGACATCAAGTTTTATACGGTTTCGTAAATCACCAATGAAGGCATCACCCAAGACCTCATCCATATCAAATGTCACGTGGTCAGGATCAGCAACCAACAAATCGCGCTGGCGATAGCCTGCCTTTGTTGCCTCTGCCAAAAGATGAATCCGGTCGGCTTCGCTGACCGCGTCGTCGGACAAATCAAAACCATCCAAGATACGTGCAATGATCAAGGCAGCGAGGCCTTGGCCATTGGGCGGGCATTCGGTCAGTACATGGTCGCGGAAGGGGGCGGAGATTGGCGTTGTCTCAAAGCCTGAGAACTCGGCAAAGTCTTCAAGCGTATGGGTGCCACCGAAGCTGTTTAGTACCGTGACGATTTCTTCTGCGACTTCGCCCTGGTAAAAGGCATTGCGTCCGTTTTTTGCGACGGCCTTCAGAGTCTTGGCGAGGGCCGGGTTCACCATTCTATCGCCGGTCTTCGGCGTCACACCGTTTGGCAAAAAGTATTTGGTGGCTTCCGCATTGCTTTCAAGCCGGGGTCGGCTCATCGCCCAGTCATAACCGATCCTGCCGGTAACGCGGTAGCCGTTTTCAGCGGCGTCAATGGCCGGGGCCAGAATGCGTTCGAACTCAATCGTTCCATATTTTTCATGCAGCCTGCACCACGTATCAATCGCGCCTGGAACAGTCACCGCGTGGGGCGACGTTGGCGGCACAACTGAATGTCCCGCATCCCTTAAAGTATCTGGTGTCATCCCGGCGGGCGCAAATCCTGATCCGTTGAACGACGCGACAGGGGACCCATCACCAGGGGCAACCAGGGCAAAACAATCGCCTCCGATGCCAGTCATCTGGGGTTCAACAACACACTGCACCGCGACGGCTGCAAGGGCTGCATCTATGGCATTGCCCCCCATTTTCAACACGTCAACAGCCGCCATCGTCGCCATCGGCTGCGACGTCGCCGCCATCCCATTTTCAGCAACAGCCGTGGAGCGCCCAGGAGAGAAATAATCACGTTCTAACATTTGAAATCCTGTCAACGAAGGGGGAGAAATATTTGGCATGCTGGGTGAGAATAGTCAAATGAAGGGGGCAAAGGCGATGGGGTTGGAGGGGTGATTATTCCTGAGTTGCTTGCGGCGGTGAAGAAAGAAGGCGAGGCGGCGCTTTATCAGCAAGAACGATAAATTTCAGGAATACCCCTCACACCCGGTAAACAGTCCATGTTCTTTTGAGATGGGATAGCGGCGGCAGACTTGCGGGCGGTGGTCGTAGATGCGGCAATAGTATTTATCCCGCCCTGGATATTTTTTTATCCACTTGCAGCGCGGCGTGGTTTTCTTGGTCCGCCAAAGATCGCCCGTACGTGCGCCGGGTTCACCGTGGAGCGTGACGTATTGCAGAAGTTCCGGGGCGTTTCTTTCCCAGTACGCGATATCTTCTTCGACGGCTTGTAATTCTGCGGCACCTTCAAGACAGCATTTACCGCAACTGTTGCATTGGAAGTTAGGTGTCATTTTCCCAGTCGTCATTGTCTCCTGGTCCATCAACATAGCCCCGTTCAATCGCGGTCATAAGGGCGGCAAAAGCGTCGCGTTTTTCCTCGAATGTTTCACGTAGTATCCGCAGTTCAGAAGCAGAGGGCTCCGAGCCGTCCGTTAAGCCAACTTTCACTGCCGCAATCATATAGGCCGCGCGTGCCTTTGCGACCTGGACGGAGACCAATAAAAGCTGCTCCTCGGTCAAGGGTTCCATTTCGGCAACCATAACTTCGCGATTCGATACCCGAACCGCATGCTCCATACTCAATGCAAAATGTACGTGAGCCCTTGCAGCTGAACCTGACATCTCAATCTCTCCCAGAGAATTATTTTTTCGTAGAAACCATAACCTGTATTATTGCTAAGAGAACAGTACATTTTACAGGGTCCTTCCCGGTGTAGGTCGTTAGATAAAGTAAGTCTTATTCTCAGGGGCGTAATCATGAGCGTAGAAATCGCTGACATTCTTTCTTTTTGGTTTGAAGAGACTGAGCCAAAGCAGTGGTTTGTAAAAAATGCCGCGTTTGATGCCAAGATTCAGAAACGTTTCGGTGCGACCTATGAAGCCGCAGTTGCAGGGACTCATGACGGATGGGCGGAGACACCAGAAGGGTGTGCGGCCTTGGTCATCGTGCTGGATCAATTCCCGCGAAATATGTTCCGGGGGGATGCCCGCGCATTTGAGTCTGACGCGAAAGCCCTAGCCCTAACCAAGCACGCGATAGAGCAGGGGTGGCTGGACGATCTACCCGTGGAGCACGCAAGGTTCCTGATCACCCCGATGATGCATTCTGAAGATTTGAGAGACCAAGAAGCAGGTATCCCATTGTTTGAAAAATACGGCAACGCCAGCACACTGGACTATGCGATCAAGCACCGTGACGTCATTGCCCGCTTCGGTCGCTTCCCGCACCGAAATGAAGTGTTGGGGCGGGAGAACACGGCAGAGGAAGAAGAGTTTATAAATACGCCAGGGACGGCATTCTAACGCGTTAGATTTCTTGCTCCGCGTCGAACAGCACCTGAAGTCGTCCAATGGGAGTCAGTTCATAGGAAAATTCCAATGGCTGATCGACCCAGTAGGGTGGGATCAACGAACCCGCGATAATGACATCGCCTGTTTCAATCGTACCGCCAAATGGTGCGAGAAAATTTGCGAAATGGCGCACGATTTCACCAAGCCGCCCGGTCATCGCTTCGACATCAGACGTATCGATGACGATGTTTCCATTACAGGTCAAAATTCCGGTTAGGCCCGAAACTTCACCACCGGCAAAGCGTGTATCGCAATCACCTAAGATCAGGCCGCGGTGATAAATATTGTGGGCTAGAATTTCTTCTGGGTCATCGGGTGGGAAGGTGACATCTGCCAACTCAATAGCTGGACCCAACCCGCGAATGGCTGCCTTGGCTTCGGCCAGGCTGGCACCCGGTGAAACGCCAGCTCCCATATGGATTGCGATTTCAGGCTCAAGCGCTGGCTTCGCGTAGTCGGCCTGCACCAGCGTTGTGCCGTCCTGCATCAGGGTCTTGTCTGTCAAAAACCCAACAAGCGGCGCAGATATACCGAATTTTTCGAGTGCTTGTGGCGCGCCAAATGCGGCCTTCCAACCCACCCTTCTTTCGCCTTGGTTAATCTGTTTCTGACGCAGGGAAAATTGCTTTTGCATGCCGCGCTGAATGGCGCTGCTCATATCAGGAGTATTCATCTAATGGCTATCGCCTTCGGGAATGGCGTAGCCTGCATCTTCTAGCGATCCGGCACCGCTCCAGCCCCAGACCAAGACAACGTCTTCATCAGACGTGTTCTTGAACCCATGCCAGTGTCCCGAAGGGGTGAACACGACATCGCCTTCGACGGATGATTCTTCGCCATCGGTCGTGTACATGGTTCCAGATCCTTTGAGCACAATCCAAAATTCATCAACATTGGAATGCTTATGCCGTTCGTGGGCCGCACCTGGTTTGAGAACAGTCCAGCCAACGACGGTGCGTTTGGAATCAGCTGATTTCTCATCGATCAAGAACTGAACCTGCATGTCGATCCAGCCATCTTCTTTTTTTAATCCACCGACCAGCGGCACGTCTTTGATGTTCGTGCGATAGGGTTTTGTCCCAGTCATTCTTAAATGCCTCCGTGTAAATTTATTCCCTCTAGTTCTGGGAAATTTTCTCTAAATCAGATTGCTTGATGATTCCGCCCATCAACCGATACACATCAATCACAGTGACAAAGTCACGATGGCCGATGCCGAGGCTATGACAGGCATTCAGCATTTGATTGGTCGCGGCGATCAGCGGTGCCGGCATGCCCATTTCGCGGGCGAATTCCAACGCCAGTAAAACATCTTTCTGCTGCAAGCGAACATTGGCCAAGGGCTTTTCAGGCATCTTGCCATCCAGCACGAACAAGCCGCGGTATCCCATGACAGGGGATGCGGCGACACTTTTCATGAAGCCGTCATAGGCGATCTCTGGGTCAACGCCGCCTTTTTCGGCGAGCGCCATGCCTTCGCAAAACGCCACCATTTCGGCGACGAGTGTCAGGTTGATGGAAACCTTTAGGGTTGCCGCCGTGCCGCTTTCGCCGATGTAAGTCGCATTGGGACCGATCGCCAGCAGAACATCCTTCACGCGCTCAAACGCCGCCTTGTCACCGCCAATCATGATCGATGCTTTGTTTTGTACAATTGATACCGGGCTGCCTGATAGGGGGCCATCCAGCATGATCCGCCCGGCGTCCCTGAATGCCGTGGAAATTGCCCGCGACCGGCCCGGTGAAATCGTGCTCATGTCAATGTAGACACTGTCCTTGGCGATGCCGGAAAGCACGCCATTTTCGCCCAGCGCAACAGCCTCAACCGCCGCCGCATCGGTAACGATGGAAAAAATTACGTCAGATTTTGCCGCGACATCCGCCGGGCTATCCCCCACGGCCATGCCTTTGTCCGCAAGGGGCTTCGCCTTTTCAAGGGTTCGGTTCCAACCTGTTACCTGATACCCTGCATCGATTAAACGTGGGACGATGATCTCCCCCATGTCACCAAGACCTAAAAATCCCACTCTCATCTAAGTTTCCTTTTCTCCGCATCTGTGTGTTGCCAGACCGTGTCGGCTCGTGGACACGTCATAAATTCAACCTTCCAATACCCAAGACCCTTCGTCAAACACTGTTGCAGTGCGCGTCTAAGATTCCGAATTTTGTATTTAATCCCACCGTCAGAGAAAAGCGCGGCGCAAGATGATGCGTGGGACATTTGTGGTTTGAAATAAAACCCAAAATTAGGAATATTCCGGTTGGTTATTCAAACCCAAAACGAGAATGGCGACGCTGATAATGGAACCGTGAGCTTTATCGTATTTAATTAAGTGCTCTTACACGTCTAAACCTAAAGCCGTCTCAACGACCTGAAGAAAATTTCCGATATCAATTGGTTTTGTCTGGTAGTCGTAAAATCCGGCCTTCCGTCCCGACTCAATATCTTGCGGGCTCGCATTGGCTGAAAGCGCGATGATTGGTGTTGAGCGGGTGCTATTCATTTTCTTAAGTTGTTTGAGAGCCTCAAAACCATTCATTCCCGGCAGGTTAATATCCATGATGATAATATCTGGGTTCTCGTCACGGGCCAGGTCCAAACCTGACTCCGCCGTGTTGGTGGATATCATGTTCAGGCCATCAACCCGAGATATGATCAATTTCATCAGATCCAAGTTCGCTGGGTTATCTTCCACATAAAGTACCTTGCCTGAGAGTTCTTTGAGGATGACATCATTCTTGCTGTGGGCCTCAATCTTGTTGGCGCCCATTACGTTCTGAGATAATGGAAGTTCAATCCAGAATGTTGTGCCCTTGCCAACGTCGCTCTCGAAACCGATGTTTCCGCCCATTTCCTCGACCAGGCGTTTCGTCACGACGAGACCGATGCCCGTCCCTTCCGTGCTCGTCGTTTCATGACCGAGGCGGCTAAACGGCTGAAACAGTTCTGATTGTCTATCTTCAGGAATACCCTCTCCGGTATCGGTGACACTTATCCTCAACATGCCTTTTGGCGTTTCATACGTGGCGACAATCAATGCGCCTCCTTCCCGATTGTATTTGACGGCATTGGAAAGCAGGTTCAAGAGGATCTGTTTAAATCGTGTAATGTCTGTGCGAATTACGGAGTCGGCGATGTACATGGAATGGTCAGGTGTGCGAATATTACGTTCCAGCGCCTTGACTTCTATCGTGGTGAGGCACTCTTCAATCAGGGGTGACGCCACCACGTTCTCCATGGAAAGATCCAGTTTTCCGGATTCGATTCTCGCCAAGTCGAGAACTTCGTCGATCAGTTTCAGCAGATGATGTCCGCCATTTATGATGTAGCCTACTGATTTTTCCTGAGTGATCGTCAGAGCTTCCTTTGGATCGTTGTTCAGCAACTGGCTAAATCCGAGAATCGCATTCAAGGGGGTGCGAAGTTCGTGGCTCATGGAGGACAGGAAGTCGGATTTCGCACGGTTCGCTTGGTCAGCCTGCTCCCTGGCCTCAACCAAGTTTTCCTCGGCACGCCTCCGTTCAATGATGCGGCCCACTTGCGTACCAACGTGGCGCATGATTTCGAGAATTTCAGCCCGGGGCAAATATTTCTCACTTGCGAAAAATTCGAAGACAGCAACAACTTTTTGGCCGACCAGTATGGGAAAGGCGAAGGCACCTTTGACGCCGGCGTCCTTAGCCAGCTTGGCGCGGGGGAAGTTGCTGTTCGTGGTGACGTCGACAATCCAGGCCGGCTGGCCGCTGGAGAAAACACGGCCCGGAAGTCCAATGCCAGAGGTGAAGTTGGTTTTCTCGGTGGTCCGACGGAAATTCTTAAACTTTTGGGGCTCGTCGAAATGCCAAATGCGCGTGGAGGTCAGTTTATCGCTTTCTTCCCCGTCTACCATGTAGGCGTGGCCCACGGGCCACCCGGCATAGGCGCAGACCAAACGGAGACAGGTCTGAATTGCTTTCTCAACCGTGGGCGCTTCATTGACTGCCACCGCAGTTTTCTGCATCAAGTTAATCGTATCAGTATTCTTGAGCAGCGTTATTTCTGAATGTTTGAGGTCGGTAATATCCCTCCGAACCATGGCTGTCCCGCCATTCGGTGTTTTTAGATGGCGGAGTTCTATGTAGCGGCCATCTCTTATTTGGCGTTCGATGGTTCGGCATGTACGGTATTCTTTCAAACGCTGTTGTATCCAGTTCTCATCACGAACAATTTCTGCTCGAAAATTTTTCGCTTTAACACGTGTTCGTGTTATTTCTTCAAACGTAAGACCGGGCTTAAATATTTTATCGAAATCAGAAATAGAATTCTGGAAGTCTTGGTTGCAAAGGACGTATCTTTCCTCAGCATCAAAAAGAATGAATCCATCGGTGAAACATTCCACTGCGTCTTGGAGAGTCTTGCGTTCTTCCGCCGTGGCGCCTTCGCTTAACAGAAGCGCCTCTTCGGCTTTCTTTTGTTTTGTAATGTCCCGAACGATCCCAGTGAACACGAATGAATCATCCTGCATGAGTTCGCTTACGGCGACCGACATGGGAAAGGTTGCGCCGTCTTTTCTTAATCCCACTACCTCGCGTTCAACGCCAATGACCTTGACCTCGCCCGATTTAAGAAAGTTTTTTAGGTAAGAATTGTGCTTACGCTTATGGGGGTTGGGCATCAGAACGTTGACGTTCTTGCCTATTACTTCGTCTTCCTTGTAGCCGAAGATCGTTTCCGCCGCCAAGTTGAAGGACTGGATTTTCCCTGTCTCGCTAATGGTGATGACGCCATCAACGACAGTATCCAGAATGCTCTGCAACTGAATCTTTTGTTTGTTCAATTTTTTGTCGTAAGTACGGCTCTTGGTAAGAACTTCCTGTCTTTTAAGAACCTGCTCGATGATGGTAGGCAATAGCTCAAGAAAGGTCTTCAGATTGTCTTTGATAATGTAGTCGGACACACCCAGGCGCAACGCCTTGGCGGCGATGCTCTCGTTTCCGCGCCCGGTTACCATAACCAACGGAACGTCGGGCTTAAGGGCTATGAATTCTTGTGCAATCTCAAGCCCGGTAACGTCAGGCAGTCTGTAATCTATCGTCACCAAGGCAAAGTCGCCCTTGGAGAATGCGCTTATGGCCGCCTTTCCGGTTGCGGCGATTTCGACTTGGTATCCCCTCGCGCGAAGTACTTCGCCAATCAGGTCGGCGATTTCAGGCTCGTCTTCCACGCAGAGCACTCGGTCTTTGGCAGTTTTTCGAAATTTCTTCAATTTCGTTGCCTCACCTTATGCAAATATTATTATTCACACTCCAGGACCGGGGCGTTGCCCGGCATTCATTCTTTTTGAATTGTTAATGACTCCATGTGAGTCCACAAAACGAAAATACAAACGATTTTTAGCGGTGATTTAGGTTGCTAGAGTCTAAAAATGAAATTCGATACCAATAACCTGTCCTTTGTGCACATGTCTTATGTCTTTCGTTATGACTTCCGTCAGAGCGCAGCGCAGATCAAGTTAGAAGTTTTATGAAAAACTCCCAAACTTGATCCTTAGCGGCTTCTTCTATCATTTCAAAGATAAAGGGGGAGTTGGCCGAGAATCTGCTGCGGCGTTTTGATCGCGCCAACGAACTGAACGAGGACCCGCTACACGGCTTTCTCATTTGGCTGAAGCTGCTGCCGGAAATGATGGCTGACCTGCCCACAGGGCATCCAGGGTGCTTGGTCGCGTCTTATTGTTATCAGGAACGATTGTTCGATAAGAATGTCACGGATCTAAGTGCGTCCGCGGTGTTGAGTTGGCGGGAACGCTTTCGTGCACTCAGTATTCTTGGGGGCGTCGTAGATAGACAACGACACGTGTTGTTGCGATTAAAGCGACGCGATCGTCCAACCGATCCCGATAACGCCACCGCCGATGATAAGAAGCCAGAAGGAAGCCTTGGTGACGGCGGAAAGGGTTCGATTTTTCTCTCTATTGTTATGTTCTTCCGCCAGCTTCTGTCGTCGGCGAATTTGCATGCGGCGCTTGCGGTCTCTTTCTTCGCGCTCCATGGCTTCTTGAGCGGCGAGTTCATCTGCGATTCCGTTTTGCTTGGGTGTATTTACGTTCATTGGGTCCTCTAAAATGCTTAATTCAAATTTTGTCTTCGATAAATTGGATGGGAGTAAAAAATCAAAAATTTAACACGTTTGCAAACCGTAAAATCGGTGAAGCAAAAAATGTGAGACTTACGATATGGCTTAAGATTTCCCACCGTGGCAGCGAGTATGCATAATTTAGAGGGGACGGTATGTGATGTCCGTCACGCCTTGCCGGGAGGAGGTATTCTGACTTTTGCTGAGGCGATATCTCGTGTAAATTTGTCGCCTCCAGTATTGAAACCATCCCAAAAGTGCGGTCGGATCATGAATAAAATTTCACTTCCATCGGAAAAACTCTCCCTGAAGGACGCTCAGGCCCTGTTCCTCAAGGACGAAGCGACGACGTATTTTAGCACGTGTACACGGGGGCTGTTGCCGAGCCCAGCGCGCGCGGCGTTGGACGTGCATCTAGAGGGACTGCAATCAGGGCTGACAGATAAGGATGCGTTGTTCGCAACTGTAGAGGATACGCGCCGCGCCTTCGCCAAATTGATCAACAGCGATGCCAATGAAGTGGCCTTTACGAAGAACGTTTCCGAAGGGCTGAACATGATCGCGGCAGCGTTTGATTGGCAGGCCGGCGAAAACGCCGTCGTTTGCCTGGAGATGGAACACCCCAATAACGTCTATCCCTGGCTTAACCAACGCAAGCGCGAGGACATTTCAGTCCGTTCCGTGCCACACCGGGAAGGGCACATTGATGCAGAACTTTTGATCGATGCCATTGATGAGAAAACGCGGCTTGTAACAATGCCGACGGTGACCTTCTCGCCGGGCTTTCGCGCCGATGTTGCCGCCGTCGGAAAGATCTGTCGCGAACGCGGAATCTTTCTGCTTGTCGATGCAGTGCAATCGTTAGGCATATTGGATACCGACGTAATGGCGCTTGGTGTTGATGGCCTTGCGGTATCGACTCAAAAAGGCCTCTGCGGGCTCTATGGCATGGGTTTTTTGTATTGCCGTGCCGAATGGGCGGAGCGCCTGACACCCGCATACCTCGCACGGTTCGGTGTCGATCTGGGCGGCGGTGCCCATGAAGCCGCCTTTGGAGCAGAGGACTATCGCTTAATGCCGGCGGCCGGGCGGTTTGATCTCGGCAACTATAACTACCCCGGCGTCGTTGTCGCAGAAAAGACCTTGGACATCCTCAACCGTGTCGGCACGCAGACCATCGAAACCCATGTTGGGGGACTCGCTGCCCGATTGATCGATGGGCTTTTGGGACTCGGTCTGCCGGTGCCAGGCGGCCCTGCCGGACCACAAACTGCCAGCATCGTTTGTATTGGCAACCTTGGTGCCGAAGGTCACGATACAGCCGAAGACCCGATGATCAGCCGTTTATCAGATCACCTGTCTCAAGGTGGCTTCATCCACACCATCCGCCGCGGCATGATCCGACTGGCACTTCACCTTTATAATGATGAAGACGATGTTGATCGTTTGTTGGCGCACGCGCGGAAACTAACCTAGGACGCACGCTTTTCCAGAGGGCGGGAGAGCAACGCCATGACGATCCCCGCAATCGCTAAACTAAGTAGAAGCCAGAGTGTGCCGTCCCAATTACCGGCGGCTTCGCGGACGGCGGCGAGGGCAGGGGGGCCAAACAACTGGCCGGTGTTGGTGCCCGTGACCATCAACCCACCCATGGTCCCAATCAGCGCCGGGGTCGGTGCGTAGACTGGCGGGGCGGCAAGGGCGGACGCGGGAATCAATCCACCGCAGATGCCAAATATAAATGCCAAGCCGAGTCGGACGCTATCCGGTAACACGCCGGAGAAAATACCGATCTCTGTCACCGCCATGCCGCTGGCACCGATGCTCAGCAGCAACCAGATGGGACAACCGCGACCCATGGCGCGGGCGGCGACGAGGCTTCCAACCGCGTTAAAGGCCAGCACCAGGGCTGGCACGGTTGCGGCAATCAGGGTGCTGACGCCGTAGACTTCCAGCATATAGGTGGGCAGCCAATTCATCATTGAAATATGCTGGCTCGCATAGACCCCAAAGCACAAAGCCACCAAGACGCCACCACCCTTGGACAGACAGCGCTTCACATTACCAAGGATCGAATCTCGATTAACGGCGCGGATTTGGCTCAACTGCCATGTCGCCGTCGAGCGCAGAACAATGACGGTCCAAATTAACGACAGGGCGGCACTGACGCCCCATAACACCCGCCAGCCATAGCTATCCAGAATAAGCGCTGCGAACATCATCATGCAGGCAAAACCAATCGGCATATAGGCCGCCCAGACGCCCAGTGCAAATTTTCGGTCTTGGTCGATGGTGGCCCGTGCGATGATCGCGCCGCCGGTAATGGTGGTCGCGGTAAACCCAAGCCCTTCGATAAACCGCGCCACCAGCATCATTGTGCTGGATTCGGCGAAAGCACCGAGGAGGCTTCCCGCCGTTAGCATCATCAGCCCAAAAATCAGGACCCGCCGTTGACCCAGCCGGTCGGCAAGGGCTCCGGCGACGAGGCCCAGGGCAAATCCCATGGTTGAAATCATCGACGCAATCCAGCCAGAAAGGACCAGGCCTGTTTCCAGTTCGGTGCTGATTTGTGGCAGGGCAGGGGGCAGCTTGCCAATGTGCGACGCGGCAATGATGCCTGCCCCAAAGGCGACCCAGACAACGGGCCATTGCGTTTCAGCTAGTTTCATACCCCTAGCTCGTTGGCGAAAATTCGCCAGTCTCAGAATCCATTACCCATAGATCGCCGTCGGCGATATCGAACCAAGCGCCGTGCAGGGTCAAGCGGTCTTTGTCTTCAAGGATTTTGACGCAGGGGAAGGTTCTGAGATTCGCCAGGGAATGGCGCACCGCGGCGCGTTCCAGTTCCAATTGTTTCTCTTGCGGGCTGAGGTCGTTAGCTGCGATGGCAGAGACCGCCGGCATGATCAGGTCCATCCATTTGCCGATGAAGTCACCCGGCGACAGGGGCTCGGACGCGGGGTTCAGGGCAGCGTTGATACCGCCACAGCGCCCATGGCCCAGCACCACGATGTTTTTAACCCGCAGGCTCTGGACCGCGAATTCCAAGGCGGCCGAGGTTGAATGATAGGTATCATCAGGCTCATACGGTGGCACCAGATTGGCGACATTGCGGACGACAAAAATCTCCCCCGGCGTTGAGCCAAAGATAATGTCCGGTGCCGCCCGTGAATCACAGCACGCGATGATCATGGTTTCCGGGGTTTGGCCCTGTTGCGCCAAGGAACGATAAAGCGGTTGCTCTTGGGCAAAGCGCCCGTCCTTAAACGTCCGGTAACCGTTCAATAATTTTTCAGGGAAAGAAGTCATTGCCAGGACATTCTAGAACAAGGATGGATAGAAAAAAAGGATGAGTGGGTCCTGTTTAGGGCCTTTTTCCCAAAAAACATTTGGGCTGGTTTCACTTAGGTCCAGTGCCTAGTATTCAAGGCAAAATAGTTAGGAGGATTCGATGGCTCTACCGGAAATTGGAAGTGACGCGCTTGGCTTTAATTTGCCCAACCAGGATGGGGAAAACGTAAGCTTAGCTGATTACGCAGGAAAAAACGTGCTGGTCTGGTTCTTCCCCCGTGCCTTTGGCGGCGGGTGAACGAAGGAAGTAAAAGGGTTCCGTGATAGAATCCAAGACCTTAAAGACAAGAACACAGAAGTCGTCGGCATTACCTTCAGTACGCCCGAAGACCTGAAAACCTGGGCAGATGAAATGGACGTGACGGCGGAGCTTCTATGTGACGCTGACCGATCTATTGCCATGGCCTATGGTGCGGCTGAAACGGCGGATCAGGAAAAGGCCACACGGGCATCTGTGCTCATCGGGCCGGATGGGAAGGTGGTAAAGACTTACACCAAGCCTGATCCGGAGCAGCATCCGGACGAGGTGTTGGAGGATTTAAGTTAGGGAGGAATACTGGGTGTGTTCTCAGGCTGTAAATTCAAGCCTAGAATTAATCACGCAGGCGTACCCAAAGCTGACTTAATTGCGCCAAGGACAGCATTAATATCGACGGGTTTTGTTAGGTAGTCATAAAACCCGGCTTCGTGCCCGACCGCTATATCGCGCTTGGTCGCGTTGGCGGACAGGGCGATAACCGGTGTTTTGAGAGTGCAGTTCATAACCCGGAGCTTCGCAAGTGCTTCGAATCCGTCCATTCCCGGCAGATTAATGTCCATGATGATGACGTCGGGGTTCTCCAATTTGGCCAAATCCAAGCCCAATTCGGCAGTGTGGGTGGAAATCATGCTTAGGTCCTCAACGCGGGAAATGATCATTTCCATGAGGTCCAGGTTTGCCGGATTGTCTTCTACGTAGAGGACTTTTCCTGAGAGTTCCTTAATTTTGATTGCTTCATTCTCTTGGTCACTTGTTTTTACCTTGGACATTGCGTCTTCAGATAGGGGGAGTTCAAACCAAAAGGTGCTTCCCTTGTGGGCTTTGCTTTCGAAGCCAATGTTGCCGCCCATTTCCGTGACCAGCTGTTTGGTTACAACCAAGCCAATTCCGGTTCCTTCGGTTTCCGTTGTTTCTTGGCCGAGGCGATTGAACGGTTTGAATAATTCCTTGTGGTTCTTTTTCGAAATGCCAATGCCTGTATCTTGGATGCTCGTGCGCAACATGCCTTCGGGCGTGCGATCAAAAGAGACCGATACCGTGCCATTCTTTTTATTGTATTTAACCGCGTTCGACAGAAGGTTTAGAAAAATTTGCTTGAAGCGGGTGTGATCGGCGCGGACAACCAATTTTTCCGAGGCCGATGAATTGGAAGTAATTGTGATGCCTCGTTCCTTGGCTTTTACGTCGACAAGGGGCAGGCAGTCTTTATAAACACGATCTACGACTACATCCTCAATTGAATACTCTACCTTTCCTGACTCGATCTTCGCCAGGTCGAGCACATCATCGATCAAAACTAAAAGGTGATGACCGCCCTTGGAAATATAATTCAAGGATATTTTCTGGGCTTCTGACAAGGGCGAGTCTGGGTCTGTTGCCAACAACTGACTAAAGCCTAAAATTGCATTTAGGGGTGTGCGGAGTTCGTGGCTCATGGAGGATAAAAAGTCAGACTTCGCGCGGTTGGCTTCATCGGCCTCTTGCTTCGCTTGATCGAGCACGATTTCAGCAACCTTCTGCTCCGTGACATCTCGTCCTGTTCCTCTGTACCCTTGAAATTCACCGTCGGCATCAAAAACAGGCACGCCTGACGTCGACATATAGACAGTGTGTCCGTCGGGTAAGGTTCTGGAATGTTCAAAGTCCCTAAAGGGGCGATGCGCTTTCAAGTCCGCTATATTCTGCATAACGGCGTCATCATTCCCATCAAGACCCGAGTCGCGACGGGTTTTGCCAAGAAGATCGTTGGGCGAAATGCCGCTGATGTCGGCAAACCGATTCGAAAAATAGCTAAACCGCAGGTTCTTATCCATTTCCCAGAACCAGTCAGAGGCAATCGTGCCATAGTCCCGAAAGCGATTTTCACTAAGCTGAAGTAATAGCTCGGCCTTTTTCTTTTCCGTAACATCGATCGCGATCCCGCCGATACCGGTAATCTCACCTAACTCATTTGCAACCGGAAACTTCGTGATATTCCAGTGACTCTCTGTGATCTCTCCGGGGTCGTTTACTCTTTCAAGTCTAATAGTTTCCCCGTGTTCAAGTACCTTACCATCAGCTTGTTCATTGGTTTCGACGGCTTCCTTTGAAACCCAGGAAAGTTCACTTGACTTTTTCCCGACAAACTCTTCTTCGTTGCGACCAAAAACGTCGGTGTAGGCTTTGTTAGCGAGAAGATATCGCTGGTTTGTATCTTTTAAGATGATCCGCGCCGGACTGTTCTCGATGAACGCCCTAAATTGCGCCTCACTGTCTTGAACTTTTTTCTCTGCTTGCTTGCGTTCGGTGATGTCCATTTCAACACCGCCCAATCCAATGAGTTCGCCATCAATGTCAAAGACTGGAAACTTTGAAGTGGCGTATGTTTTGCCGTCAATTTCTTCTTCCTGCTTAATTGTTTCTTGTTGTTTTAGGACCTCCATATCAAATTCGAGGAACCGTTCTCCTTTTTCACCTGGATACATATCCACCGGTGATTTTCCCTTAATATCTTCCCAGCGAACACCGTAAGTTTCTTCAAATTGTCGATTAACGAGTTGGATTCGGCTTTCTGTATCTTTGAAATATATAGGTGTTGGAGAATTATCGAGAATGTTTTTGAGGCGCGCCTCACTTACCCGCATGGCCTCTTCGGTATTTCTCTGATCGGTTATGTCGTGTGATGTAAAGACGGTTCCCCCATCTGGTGTTTTTTCTTCATTAATCAAAATGCATGTGCCGTCGGCGTGCATATTAATGAACGGTTCTCCGGGGTTGTTGTGGTGTTCCATGCGCTCTTTGATAAAGTCTTCTTCTCGTCCGGCTGCGCTGGGAACGAGCCCTGAAGCAACCCTGTCGCGGAATAAATCCTCAAAGCTGATTCCAGGTTCAAGGGTTTTGTTTTGCCCGAAGTGACGCTTTCTAAACTGTTCGTTCCAGATAACCAGGTGATCGTCCGAATTAAAATATGCGAAGCCTTCCGATAAACTTTGAACCGCATTATAAAACTGATCTTCGGTCTCTTTCTTTTTGGTGATGTCTAATCGCATAGAACAAACAGCAGGTTCACCTTCCCAATCCAAGGTAAATGACCGGCGCTCCTCCCAAAACTCCGAACCGTCTTTTCGCAGACCTTTGGTTTGGAAGTCCGCTGCGACGTCCTCTCCGTTAATTCTGAGTTCGTGAGTGCCCCGTTCATACGATGGGTGGGTCAATACTTCCGTAGACTCCAATGCCATAATTTCTTCTGGAGACGAATACCCATACATTTCCGCCAACATTGGATTGGCGTATAAGGGGACCCGATTGCGATGGATAAGAATACCTTGGTTTGAGCCATCCAAGAGGGAGCTGAAACGTTTCTCCACACGCATCTGCACTTCGTCGCGTGATTTTTGTAAGTCTAACTCCGCCTGCTTTCGACGCGTGATATCGAAATGCCAGATCATGGTGCAATCGCGGCCACCAAATTGGATCGGGCGCGAATTCATTGAAACCCACCACTCCGTTCCATCGATCCGCCGCTGACGTGCCTCGAAATCAACGAGGTCTTCGCGCCTTTTCATAACCTCCTCAACAGCGCGTAACTGTTTGAGGTCAACCCAACTTTTAGCGATTTCAGCGTTCTGGAAGTTCTCGCGTGATGTTGCCCCATACATTTTGACGAGTGCGTCATTAATGAACAATCGTTCGCCGGTCAGGCGGGTGTCTGTATCCGCATGAGAGACGACGGCAACGCCCATAGGGCTGTTCTCTAGAATCTCAAAATTTTTTGTGTCGTCGTCTTTCATTCGCCAATCTCAAATCGTTCGTGAACCTTGGATGAGCCACCCAACGGCGTCTTCCGGTCAACCTTCGAGGCAAATGAAATCTAAATTGACCGGCAACTATTAGTCGATCAGACACACATCCCCCCGACACATAAATCTATGTGTAATTTCCTAAGTAAAATTCAAGTAATTTATTTGGGAAATTACCCGGCAGCCACTTTCTTTGAAACAGCGGGAATATTAATCCAAATTCTAGGGTCGTTTGCGGATCAGGTATTTGTGGGTGCCGTCGAACACTTTGACGCTGTCCTGGTTCCAAACGGCGGCATTCAGCGTAAGAATGCCCGTCGTGGTTTGCGGTAAGATGTCGGCTACGGTCAGAAGCGGGTAGACGGTGTCGCCAGCGTATACCGGTTCAAGCATTTTGCCTGAAAATTCAAGCAGTCCGAGCAAGCTGTCTGCCACTTGATGGGGAAAGGTGCCGGCACCTGCGGCGGTCTGGATAAAGATTTGCATGCCATGGGCCAATAGGTTCTTGTGGCCGCGCTCTTGGCAGTATTCAACATCGTAGTGAATCGGGTCATTGTCACCGGATGCCAACTGAAAGGCCGCGAAAATTGCCTCAGTCATGGTGCGGGATGGAATATAGAAAGTCTCGCCAACCGTGAAGTCTTCCAAATACCGGCTTTCACCATATTTGTGATCTCGTTTGACGTTAAATTCGGGGTCGTCTTTTGTCACCCTTGGTTCTCTTTCTTATTTTGCCAGTTGGCTTCGCGCTTTTCTAAGAACGCCTTCAATCCTTCCTGGGCGTCTGGGGTCATCGCACTGTTACAAAAGTCTTCAACCGCAACGGCGACCCCGCGCCGGTAATCTAGATCATTGGTGCGCATAAAGGCAGCGCGGCCCAAGCGCATGGCAGTGGGGGACTTGTTAGCAAATGTCTGTGCCATCTCTCTCGCTTCGTATAGAAGTTCATCCTTCGGAACCATCCTGCTGATCAAGCCCAGGGCTGCCGCTTCACTGGCGGGGAAGGTGCGCCCGCTAAACAACAATTCAAATGCACGATAGCGACCAACAATGCGGGGTAGATGTGTAAAGTGAATGGCGGGCAGGAGCCCCAGGTCAATTTCCGGATAGCCGAACGTGGCGTTATCCGACGCTAAGATCACATCGCAGGAAATCGCCAGTGTCATGCCGCCGCCGCGCGCGGCCCCGTTGACGACAGCGATGGTGGGCTTGCCCATGGCATATTGGGTGTCCCAAAGGTCGATGTAGAGTTTTTCCAGAAAGGACCGGACCTCAAGAATTGGCTTATCCAGCAAGATATCAAGATCAAGGCCGGCACAGAATATTTTGGGCAGCGCACTCCGCAGGATAACCGCGCGCACATTTTCATCGTCCGCGGCGCGTTGAAAGGCGGCAAGGATCTCATCCAGGAAAGCGATGCTGAAAGCGTTGACCGGCGCACGGTTCAGAGTAATTTCCGCGACATGATCTGAAACCGCATAGTCAACCAAGGATGTTTTGCTCATCATTACTTCCGTTCAGTCCTAGCTTTCGCGCACGATATCGCGTGCGAGAAAATCCTCAATTGCGTCCTGATCATAACCCGCTTGTTTGAGTATTTCAGCTGTGTGCTGACCATGCAATGGAGCGGACTTAGGATTGGCGCGATCTTCATGATTGAACCGTACGGGGAACCCGATCTGGTTTATCTCACCCAGGGTCGGGTGCTGCGCGGTCGTGACGATCCCGCGTGCGGCGACTTGCGGATGCGCCAGGGCAGCGTCCAGCGTTTGGATCGGCGCACAGGGAATACCCTCTTTCATGAACAAATCCAGCCAGTGCTGAACCGGGTTGTCGCGTAACGCATCCTGAACCAGCTTTGCGGTTTCGCCGAGATTCTTCACGCGGGATTGATTTGTGGCAAAGCGTGGATCGTCCGCATACGCCTCCAGCCCGAGCAAGGAACACAGCCGCCGCCATTGCGCATCATTCCCAGCGCCAACCATCAGGCTGCCGTCTGATGCCTTAAAGGCCTGATAGGGGGCGAGGGAAGGGTGGGCCGTGCCCATGCGTTCCGGGGCCTTGCCCGTGGTCCAGTAATTCTGCGCGAGATACCCCAGCATCGACATCGACGTATCCAACAGCGAAAGCTCAACATGGCTGCCCTTGCCGGTTAAATTGCGTTCTTGAAGTGCAGCCAGAATGCCGATGACACCCATGAGGCCGGTGCTCATATCGACCGGTGAAAAGCTGACCCGTGCGTAGGGGCCATCGGCTTCGCCCATGGTGCTGATCATGCCGCTAAAGGCTTGCAACATGACATCGTATCCCGGCTGCCCGCCCAAGGGGCCTTCTTGACCAAAGCCGGAAATTTCACAATAGATCAGCTTTGGGTTGAGGGCGCTTAGGCTTTCATAGTCGACGCCAAGCTTCTTGGCCGTGCCGCCTTTAAAACTTTGAAGCACGATGTCAGCATCTTTGATGAGCGCTTGCACGATGGCGCGGCCTTCGTCGGTTTTCAGATCAACCGCGAGAGACCGCTTGTTTCTGTTGAAGGCCAGGAAGGTTGCAGACTGTCCGTCTTTCTGCGGTGCCCAGTGCCGTATGTCGTCACCGCCGACCACGGGTTCTATCTTGATGACATCAGCGCCGAGGTCACCTAAATACTGTGCACAGTGAGGACCGGCAAAAATCTTGCTGAGGTCAATAACCTTCAGGCCGCGAAGTGGCTGCATAGGGCTGTCTTCCATTATTGGCTCTGACTTGGTTCAACACACGCTCAACCAGACGTGCGCCCACCGTCAATTTTCAAATCAGTGCCGGTCATGTGGGGGGCTTCTCCACTCAAGGCAAAAGCGACCAGGGCGGCGTGTTCTTCCGGCATCATCACTTCACCCATCGGTATGTTCTTCTTGCTGCGTTCAATATGACCGGGGCGGGAGAGGGTGCCTGGGGTTTGTGTTAACCCTGGGACGATGGCGTTGACGCGGATCATCTCGGGGGCCAACTCTACGGCCAGTGCGCGGACCATATGTTGAATGGCACCTTTTGTTGCGACGTAGGCCGACGCCATGGGACCCGCCCTGACCGCGTTCGATGATGTTGTCACCAGCAGATCACCGCCGTCGCCTTGTGCCTTCATAACGCGGGTTGCGGCCTGCAGTGTGTGGAATGTCCCCAATAGATTCACCGCTACGACGTTGTGCCATTCCTCGTGCGTTAATTCGATAAACGGGCGGCGCATCACCATGACACCGGCATTGGCGATGACCGCATCAAGACGGCCAAATTTCGCAACCGTATCGTCGATCATCTTTTGCACTTGGTCTACATCACGAATATCAACGGGCAGTGCCGCCATCCGATCCGCCGGACCAACATCACGCGCTAAGGTTACTGTCTCATCCAGCAATTCCGTATTGATCCCAGCCGCAGCGACGTTAGCCCCGTCGGTGAGGGTGCGTAAAACAATCGCCCGACCGATCCCGGTTTCGCCGCCGGTGACCAGGACTGTCTTGCCTGAAAGATCGTAGGTTCCCATGCTGTGTTCCCCTTATGCCGATGTCCGGCCAGCGTCGACTTTAAGCAACGTGCCGGTCATGTGTGGGGCCTCGTCACTTAAGGCGAAGGCAACGAAGGCGGCCAGCTCGTCGGGTTGGACGATCTTATTCATCGGGATGGCTTTTAGCATGGTCTCGACATAACCCTCCACGCTGGTCACCGGCTTCGTTTCCGCCAGACCAGGCACGATGGTGTTGACTTTAATTTTGTGCGGGGCCAGTTCGACGGCAAGTCCGCGCAGCATATTATGAACGCCACCTTTGCTCATGACATAAGGCATTAAACCAGCGACTGGACGAAGCGCCGTCGACGACCCCGTCGCCATCAAGCTACCGCCTTCGCCCTGCGCGATCAGCACTTTGGCTGCGGATTGCAGAACATAGAACACGCCCGTCAGGTTGACCGCGATCACGCGCTCTAGTTCCTTGATGTCCCAATCCCCGAAGGCTGTTTCTGTGGTGAATACACCCGCGTTGGCGATTGCGGCGTCTAGCCTGCCGAAGCTTTCGACCGCGCTGTCGATGGCGGTTTGAACCTGTGCTGAGTCCGTCACATCAGTCGGCACGCCCAGCACGCGTTCGTCCGCACCTGCTGCTTTGCAATCGGCTAAGGTCTCTGACATCTGAGCTTCATCAAGGCCCGCGATGACAACGGACGCACCTTCGCTCAGACAACGCAGGACAATAGAACGGCCAATCCCGCTTTCGCCCCCCGTCACCACAATGGATTTCCCCGCCAAACGGTCGCTCACAGATACCACCCCGACTATGCCTCTTTGAAACACCTTCTCGGTTAGCGTACTTACGTTGGTATGTCCAGATTGAACGGCGGCGGAGGGAAGCCCCTACAAAAAGTTCAGCACCAAATACACCGCCAGCAGCACCACCATCCACTGTGCCATGTGTCCGGCGTGTTCTGTTTGGGCGAGGAGGCCTTCGGGGCCGTTTTGGCGTTGCACGCCTTGGATGATGATTTTGATCCAGCCCTTGAACGTGTCGCGGAGAAAGCGGTCCAAGGGTGAGAAAATCCGCACGAATTCCCGCGCCGTCACCGGCAAGAGCTTCCGATAGAGCCAATCAACATCCAGCGAAATGGTCAGCGTTCGTTTCATCATCGGCAGCATCAGGAAGAACGCCAAGCCTGAGAACAGCAAGAGCTGCAACATATTGACCACATGCGGCACCGTATAGGGAACGTAGTTCACCGTGAACGGCAGGATCGCATAAAGCGGCTCCGGCCAAATGCCGAGACCGATGCACAATCCTGAGAATAAGATCATCGCTAAGCGCATGTTCCAGGGCGGGTCTTTTGGACGTAATCCAGAATCTTTCTGGAAAAAGACGAACCACGGAAACTTAATGCCGGCATGCAGGAACACGCCTGCAGAAGCCGCCATCAACAGCATCCAAACGAGGAACATCTTTTCATCGGAGGCCGCCTGACTGATCATCGACTTGCTGATAAAGCCGGACGTTAACGGGAAGGATGAAATCGAAAGCGCGCCGACGACGCCACAGATCATCGTCAGCGGCATGCTCTGGAACAACCCACCGAGGTCGGTACATTTTCGCTTGCCGGTTTGATACAGCACCGCCCCCGCCGACATCAGCAACAACGCCTTATATATGATGTGGGTGAAGGCATGGGCGGCAGCACCGTTCAGCGCCATCTCCGTCCCAATCCCTACAGCCGTCACCATGAAGCCGACCTGGTTCACAATGCTGTAGGCGAGGATGCGCCGCATGTCGTTTTCCAGCAGGGCATAAATGATGCCGTAGAAAATCATGAACACGCCAACGTAAATCAGAATCTCAGCGCCCGGGAAGCCGCGAATTAAGACATACACCGCGGCCTTGGTTGTGAAGGCCGAAAGGAAGACGGTGCCGCTGTAAGAGGCCTCAGGGTAGGCGTCGGCTAGCCAAGCCGACAGCGGCGGTGCTGCAGCGTTGATCAAGAACCCAGCCAAGATCAGCATGGTGCCGATGCTGGTTGGTTCCATGGCGGCGAACGCGGTCGATCCGGTATCAACAATATGAATCACAATGCCGGTCATCAGAAGCGCACCGCCGAACATATGGACGAGGAAATAGCGCATCGCGGTCCGGTTTGAATTCGCCGCCCCAACTGAAATCACAACCATGGTGGAGGCCACCGCCATAATTTCCCAATAGACGAACAGGCTTATTAGGTCACCAGCCAAGGCGACACTGATCGCGCACCCGGCGTAAACGAAGGCCGCCACCAACTCCAAGACCTTTTCTTGCTTAAGCGCGAACAGCCCGCCGCCGAATGCCATGATGGAAAAAATCGTCGCGAAAAGTCGACTGAGTGAATCACTTCGTACCAGGATGAGTTCGTATTGCAACAGGGACACAACAACCGAGGCACCATCCGTCAGACGCCACACCAGTGCCAGCGTAATCAGCGGCAGCCCGAGGATGAGGACAGGTCGCAGAGTCTTCCCCACAAACGGCAGCAAGAACGCGCCGAGGATCAGAACAATGCCAGGGGGGAAATCACCGCTCATCATAATAAGTGTCCTGGCGCTTTAATAAGAAACCGAGAAGCTTGGCGAAGACGACCATGGCCGCACAAACCACGAGACCGTACCAAGAATAAAAACCAAACGTGCCGTCGATCCCGAAGCTGGGGTGGCCGTGCATGTACTTGTCCGCCATTGCCAGTGCCGCCAATACCAAGAGGCCAACGATCCACAACCCACGGATGGTCTTCGGTCGGACAAGCCAGTGCTTTTCTTTTGCATTGCTCATGCGTCGGTCTCCACTACGGCACCATAATGGTTTTTAACAGGGCATAAATTTGACTGGGGTAGAAGAACAGCAGCACACACCCAATCGATGAAATTCCAATCGCAATTAAACACGCCACCGGCGCTTCCTTATACTTCGCATTCTTGATAACCGCTTTCGGCCCAAAGAAGGCCCTGATGGGGATTGGCAGCAAATAACCAACATTCAATAGCGAACTCAGCATCAGCACGCCGACGAAGAAAATCTGCTGCGCTTCCATCGCGCCGATGGCGATGTACCACTTGCTCCATAGTCCGCCGAACGGTGGCAGGCCGATGATCGATAGACTGCCGATAAAGAACGCAATAAACGTCAGCGGCATAACCCGGCCCAGTCCCCGCATCGTGCTGATTTCAGATTTGTGGGCAGCAACCAAGATCGCACCCGCACAGAAGAACAAGGTGATCTTACCGAATGCGTGCGTAACAATGTGCATGCCGCCGCCAATGATGCTGGTCTCTGTCACCAACATCGCCGCCAGCACGATGTAGGACAGCTGCGATACGGTTGAATAGGCGAGCCGGGCTTTTAGATTGTCTTTGGTCATGGCGACTAAGGACGCCAAGATAATCGTCGCCGCTGCCATATATTGCAGCCATTCACTGACGCCGATGTCCTTCAGGTAATCAATGCCGAAGATGTAGATCGTGACTTTTAGAACCGTGAACACGCCCGCCTTCACGACGGCCACCGCATGTAGCAACGCGCTGACCGGTGTCGGTGCGACCATGGCGGCGGGCAACCAACGGTGCAACGGCATCAAGGCTGCCTTGCCAATGCCGAAGACGTAGAGCGCCAGCAGAACGCCCGCGACCGTATCGCTGACATGGCTTTCCAAGATGCCACCTTTGCTGAAGTCCAAGGTGCCAACCGCGACATAGGTCCAGATAATGGCGACCAGCAAGAAGCCGATGGAGGAGCCAATGAGAATTCCTAAATAAACCCGCCCGCCTTTCTTGGCATCTTCGGTGCCCGCATGGGTGACCAGCGGGAAAGTGCTCAACGTCAGCACTTCGTAGAAAATAAACAGCGTCAGCATGTTGCCGGAGAACGTCAGCCCCATAGCGGCGAAAATGGCGACGGCGAAGAAGAAATAAAACCGCGTCTGGTTGGTTTCGTGATGGCCACGCATGTAGCCGATGGAATAGATCGATGTCACCACCCAAAGGAAACTGGCGACGCAGGCGAAGATCATGCCCAAGGGTTCCAACGCAAAGGCGATGCTCAGCCCTGGCAGAATTTCACCTAAGCTAACTTCAGGCCGTCCGCCCGCCATGACGACAGGCAACAACACGCCAACAACGATGTAGGTAAGCACGACGCCGGTGATCAGCGTCACCGCTTCGCGCAGGTTTGGAGCTTTGCCCGTTAGCAAAATTCCAGCGCTGCCGATAAGCGGCAGGGCGACGGCGGTCAGGATGGCGGTTTCTGGTGACATCACGGTGTGCCCCCTAACAACGCCTTGGCCGCAGCCCCCGCGACATTCGCCGTGGTCGTCGCATTAATTCCGAAATAAACCGATGCTGCGGTCATGACCCACAACGGCACCAACATGCTGGCAGGGGCTTCGGCGATGCCTTTCTTGGGGCGACCCAAAGGTTTCTTAAAGTACGCGACTTCGACTACCCGCCATATATAAACGACTGCCAGCAGGGAGCTGCCGACAATCAACGCTGCGATCAACCAAGAGCCTTTTTCCAAAGACGCCTGGATCAGGTACCACTTGGAAACAAAACCAACAGTTAAGGGGACACCAACCAAACCCAGCCCGGCAATCACAAACGCCGCCATGGTCACTGGCATTTTTTTCGCGATCCCGGCCATGTCGTTGATGTTCACCGAATTGATTTTAAAGAAGATACATCCCATCGCCATGAACAACGCGCACTTGACGAGGGCATGGTTGAACAGATGGATGATGCCGCCGGTTAATCCAATGGTCGAGACAAAGCTGATCCCTAAGACCATATAGCCAATTTGCGCCAACGAAGAATAGGCCAGCATGCGTTTGACGTTGTTCTGGAACACGGCGAGGGCACTGGCGAAGAACATTGCCGCCAAGGCCAGGGCCATCAGCACTTGTTCAATTCGCATGGCTTCGAAAATGTCGGCTCCGCCAAACACCGTGAACAGAATTCGGATCAATGCGTAGATCGCGACCTTGGTGGCCGTCGCTGCCAGGAACGCGGTTACCACAGACGGTGCATACGCATACGCATTCGGCAGCCACATGTGCAGCGGGAACAGGGCCAGCTTCAAGCTAAGCCCGACGACCAGGAAGGCGAGGGCGGCTAAGACTGTGCGGGTCTCAATAACCGCTGGCATTAATGTCGCGAGATCGCCGATGTTCAACGATCCGGTCATCATGTACATCAGGCCTACGCCGATGATGTAGAACGTCGCCCCGATGGTGCCCATGACCAGGTAACGATAAGCCGCGGTCAGGGCGCGCTTGTCACTGCCGAGCGCGATCAGGACATAGCTGGACAAGCTTGAGATTTCCAAGAACACGAACAGGTTGAACGCATCGCCGGTAATCGCAATGCCCAGCAGTCCACAAAGGGCCAGCAGGTACATGCAGTAGAAAAGATAAATGCGTTCCTCTGCGATTTCTTTGCGCACGCTCTCATAGGCGAACGGCATCACCACAGAGCCAATGCCGGAAACAATCACAAGGACCAGAGCGCTGATCCAATCGACTTTGTATTCAATCCCCCAAGGGGCCGCCCAGTCGCCTAATGAATAGGTAATCGTGCCGTCAGTGCCGACCTGTTGCAGCAAGCCGTGCGCAATGAAAAAAGTAATCCAGGTGATCACCGTGGCCCAGGCCCACGCGAGGCGCGGGTACCAGAGGATTATCGTGATGGGGGCTGCGATCAGAGGAATAACAACTTGCAGCACGGGAAGGTGTTGTTCGATCAAGACTCCCGCTCCATCTCATTCTCAAGGGCTTCGATCTGATCTTCCTCAATCGTGCCGTAGGATTCCTGAATGCGCACTACCAGTGCCAACGCCAGCGCCGTTGTCGCGACACCAACCACAATGGCGGTCAGGATCAACACATGGGGCAGGGGGTTGGAATAGATTTCGATCTTGTCGTCTAAAATAGGCGCAGTGCCGCCGGTGACTTTGCCCATAGTGATATAAAAGACAAACACCGATACTTGGAACACGTTCAGGCCGACGACTTTCTTTATAAGGTTCGTCTGCGCGATGACGATGTAGAAACCCACCATCATCAGCACGATCACAATCCAATAGGGGAATAGGCCGCTCAATTCCATGGCTCAGCTGTTCCTATTCGCGTAAACAAAGAAGATCGTAATCATCGCGAAGCACACCGTCGTGCCGACACCGAATTCAATGAGCGTGATGCCGATGTGCTGGCCATGCACAGGGTCGTGGGCCAGGACCGAATAGTTCAAGTAGTTGCCGCCTTTAAACATTCCAACAACGCCGACGCCTGCATATAAAAGCAGGCCCGTTGCCAGACCAATTCGCGTCACCCAGGCGGGGACAACTTTTCGCGCGGCGCTCATACCGAACAACATCGCATACAGAATAAACGCACTGGCAAAGATAACGCCGGCTTGGAATCCACCGCCGGGGCCAAAGTCACCGTGGAACTGCACATAGAGCGCGAACAGCAAGATCATCGGGATCAACAGCTTCGATGTCACCCGTAAGATAGAGGTGTGTTCCATCTCACGACGCGGCGGTTCCGGTCTTTTGCGCACAACTTTTTTTGCCATCACGCTGCCGCCTTTTTTGATTTCTTGCGGGACTTCTTCTTCTCCCGGCGCCGACCGATCAAGGCCATTACACCAACCGCTGCGGTGAAGATCACCGTCACTTCGCCTAACGTATCAAAACCTCGGTAACTCGCCAGAACGGACGTAACAATGTTCGGCATGCCGACTTCTTTTTTGGATTTTTCTATATAGCGCGGCGCGACATGGTGGTGGATCGGGGCTGTTGTCTCGCCGTAGCGCGGCATGTCCAACGTCGCATACATCAGCGCCGCCCCGGTAATCGTCACGACGGCTAAAGAACTCAATGAAAGTTTGTGGCTCTGCTCGCTCTTCTCCGTTGTCAGTGCCAGGGTGCCGAGCATCAACACGGTCGCGATGCCCGCGCCAACGGCGGCTTCGGTAAAGGCAACATCAACCGCGTCCATGACCACGTACAGTACCGCCGCCAATAAACTATAGATGCCGGAAAACATGACGACAGCAAACAGGTTGCGCAGTCGCACCAACGCAATTGCGGCAACAGCCATGAACGAAAGTAAGGCGAAGTGGATTAGTTGTTCGATGGGTCCACTCCTTCCGTTTTTCCCTTAGCCAAGTCTTCTTCTTGTAGAGGCTCAACCCCGCCATAAATCGCCGCCCGCGCCAGGGCATACGTCGTCGCCGGGGAGGTGAAGAAGATAAAGACCAAGATCAGAACCAGCTTTACCCCGGTGATCCAATCAGGCACTTGCAGCAGCAGGCCGATGAAAATCAGGCCAATGCCTAACGTGTCGATGATGCCGCCGCCGTGCATGCGGCAATAAACATCCGGCAAACGAATGATGCCAATCGCGCCGATTAGGCAAAAGATCGCGCCGCTGATCAGGCAAACCCAGCTGATGATTTCCAACGCCAGCTCCATCACATGTCCTTCTGTTCGTCGCTGGTGGGGAAGCCGAGATTATTGAACTTCACATACTTCACCGCGGCAATTGTGCCGATGAAGTTGATCAGCGCATACAACATGGCGATGTCTAAAAACTCAGGTCGGTCGGCCAGGAAACCATGCACTGCGATCATCGCGACCGTCAGGGTGCCAAATGAATTCACCGCCAGGATTCTGTCATACACCGTCGGGCCTTTAAGCGCGCGGATGATGGTCAGGAACATAACGAACAGCAGGGCCGCCGTGGTCAGGGAATACAGCATTATGCGTCTCCCTTGTTGTCAGGCGGCGTGATGCCTTCCATGTCGACGACCTTGGCATCCATCTCGCCGGTCTCAACACCTTCGCGGGCGGCTTTGGTCAGGGCGTGGACTTCGACCATGCCTTCGTGTAGGTCGACGGTTACCGTGCCAGGGGTCAGGGTAATGGAATTGGCGTAGATGGCGTGGCCCAGTTCGTCTAGCTGGGATGCCTTCACGCGGAAGAATTTAGGCTGGATCGGCATTTCGGGCTGAATGATCACCTTGGCGACGTCGATGTTGGCTTTGGCGATTTCTATAAGCAACCACGGGAAATAGCCAATTGCGCGCCAGCTCAGGTGAATGGGATGGCCTTCGCGGTCGATCAGGTCCATGCGATTGGCGATCAGCACCACAACCACGATTGATCCGCCGCCGAGCCATAGCAATAGGGGTTCCGTGTGGCCCGATAGCAGGAACCACAGCGCCGCCAACACCACCCCTAAACTTAACGAATGTAACAAGAGTCCCAACTTCCCCTTAAGATCAAAACCAAAAACACCCTAAATCTTAATTTTACGCGATCTTTTTTGGCGGACGATTTTTGGTTTGTCCAGCATGCAATGGGGAAAATTTTACATTTGAAAATCCTAATAATTTGTTTGCTGCCTTTAAAAAGCCAATCTAGGGCGCAATCTATGGTGTTGTCGGGAAAATCTGATAGACTCTAACAGGTTGACGGAATTGAGGAAATTCATGGTTTTACGGCGTTTTATCTTATTGGCATTGCTGTGCGGGGTCATCGGCTTGGTGCCAGATTTATCTCAGGCCCAGGTCAAATTTGAGACCAGCCGGGTCTCCATTGTGACCGCAGGCGGCACTTATAATGTGTCTGTTGAAATGGCGACGACGCCCGAACAACGCTCGCTTGGCCTGATGGGTCGAAAGGATATGCCCTTGGCGGCAGGCATGTTATTCGATTTTGAGCGCACAGAGCCGATTACCATGTGGATGAAAAACACCTTTATCTCGCTCGACATGCTGTTCCTTGATCGTGCCGGCATCATCGTCCACATCGCTCGCAACACCCAACCCCAATCGCTGCGCCACATCTCTCCCGGTCGCCCTGTTCGGGGCGTGCTGGAAGTAAACGCAGGCACGGCGGCACGGCTAAGGATCAAAGTCGGCGACCGGGTGCTGCATGGGATGTTTGGGGGGTAGGCGGGTGAGACCGTGCCGCTGAGCGTCCTTCGAGACGCGTGGTGCCCACGCTCCTCAGGATGAGGATGTTAAGTAAGGTGTCGAAAGTAATCATAAAACAACCAACACCCTCATCCTGAGGAGCGTTCAAAGAGCGCGTCTCGAAGGATCCCCAGCGGCACACCATCACCCCCTGAAACTAGACACTAGACACTTTTTTTGTTCGCGAACAAATAAGGGGGTGAAGGTGGACACTCCAATTCAGACTTACTTTTTTGATATCAGCGCTCTATCCAAATTCTGAAACTAGACACTCAAAACTATTATGTTCGCGAACATAATTTTCTTTGCACCGGGACTCAAAATACCTCTAATTAAAAGGCTCGGATCGGACTGGTCCGGGCACTTTGCAGCCCGCTCCGATCCTCAACATAATGAGCAAATGGAGAAATTCCATGCAAAGAAACAAACCAAATCCCCTCGTTCGTATTCAAACCAAAGAAGACGACGCCCGCGACCGAGCGAATGACGTTAATGGACTGACGGTGGTGACGAAGTATTCTCAGAAATCTGGGTTAAACGAAACTCAGAAGAAAGACTTAGCGTTTCACAAAGCCAACAAGAAACGACTTGATCCTATTGTTAGGCGATTGAAAGGGTGGTTGCGTAAGGGGTGCGCCACTTCTACTGAGCAAAATAATATTAATAGGGAACTTAGAAAATTCGATTGGCCTCTTAGAGCAGCTAATCAATCTATTAAAAACGCGCCTCGCGGCGGACCTATCTCGCCTCGGGGTGGTACAGATTACAGCAACTACACACAGCAATCCAAAGCGCCTGGGTGTTCATGATCTGACTCCCGACACTCAAAGTTCTGCGCGAAGAACCCGTCGAAGGTATTTTCGAGGAGTTCTTTCGCAGACTTGAAGGTGAGGTATTGTCTGTCTGGCTCAGCAAAAAAGAACGTCGTTGCATTTTTTGCAGCAGCTAATTGCTGCTGGCGGGAAAGGCTATAATAGACCTTTTTCGCATCGCGGGAGTCTTTGCAGGTGTAAGCGCCCCTCAGGTGCTCAATCATCGTCCACGCCATGACATCCGCCTGGATACTATCGCTTTCCAATTCGCCATCGAGATACATTTGAACGATGGCGTAGTACGACTGGGGGGCTCTTGCGTGTGCGGCGCGTTCATACCATTGAAACGCCATTTGTTTGTCGATGGGAACGCCCATTCCATAATGATAAAGTCGTCCAAGGTGAACCATTGCCATACCATCTCCATGGCCCCCTCCATGCGAGCTTGCTGCCGCTATAAGGAAGAATTTTCGGGCGGCGGTCAGGTTAATCCGTCGGCCTTCGCCGTATAGGTTCATTTCACCAAGCTTGGTATTCACCCAAAGATTTCCGTCCCGGGCAGCAAGAGTATAGAATTTATAAGCCTCCAACTTATCGACGTTGACTCCCGTTCCTGCGCGGTACAAATCACCCAAGTCTTCAGCAAATACCGTGCGACCTTCATTAAATCCACGCTCCAAACGCTGGAACTCGGTCTCTGCTGCACAGCCGCCAAGAAGGATGAATATTGTTAGGTAAAGGAGGCGATACAAATTTATTCCCCTGTGCAATGGACTTCAGGAACGAGTGGTTTTTTTGATCCACATAAAAGGATAGAAAATGATCAACTGATACATTCTTGAAGAGGCGGTCTTCGAGCAATTGGGCTAGGAGTGTGTGTGCTCTTTCGCCTGCCATCCGTCGATTTTGTTTGGAGGGTAAAATACTGAGGTGTTCTAATATTTCTTCATCTAGGCAATATGACATAAAGAGTAATCCGGCGATGCGCCAAGCGGTTCCTTCAACGGCGGGCGTTTTGCTGGGGATCAATCCACTTTCATAAAGCTCGGCGATGCCTTCGGCTGCGGCCTCTGATTCGGCCCTGGCATCTGTTAAGTAAAGTGCGTGCGCCATTTTATAATCGGGTGCGGTGCCGAAACCTTTATGGAACATGAGCGCTAAATAGTACTCACCCCATGTATTGCCGAAATCACTGGCCAGTATAAAATACTCGCGAGCGCGGGCGTAATCCACTGCGCGGCCATCGCCATTAAGGTACATTTCCCCAAGTTCAACGAAAGCGCGGTCATCGCCTTTGTTTGCTGCACGTTGATAAAAGTCATATGCCGTCTTAACGTCGTGGGAACCGCCGTACTTGTTGTGATACATACTTCCTAGTGTCGTCAACGCATCTGTATGCCCCCGTGCTGCTGCCAACCGCAACCATTTGATGGCTTCTTTTCGGTTGTGGAAGCTGTCTAGGGCGTAGGCGTAAGTTGTTCCTAGACTGAAGCTGGCCACCGCATTTCCAGCTTCCGCTAGAGGCCGCAATATTTTGACGGCCTTTTTAGAATCGCCAATAAAAAATGCTTCCTGCCCCTCCTCAAGCGTCGCCGCAGAAACGGGCAGGGCGAACAACTGTCTAACGTCAGCGCCTATGGAACAAATTAGCGGGATTGCATAAGAGAGGATTTTTAGCTCATCGTAGTGACCGAAGGGAACGAAGATGAGACAGAAATCGCAGACACGTCAGACGGGTGCAGCCAAGGCAATCAAG
>JABJKH010000040.1 GCA_018660465.1 Rhodospirillaceae bacterium | reverse complement strand
GAGTCCTCTGAAAATAGAGGCCTCTTGAGGCAGATAACCGATGCCTAAGCGTGCCCGGCGATACATCGGCAGATCTGTGATGTCATGACCATCAATGACGACCGTGCCGTAATCAGGGGAGATCAGACCCGTGATCATATAAAAACAAGTGGTCTTGCCAGCTCCATTAGGCCCGAGCAACCCGATGACCTCGCCCCGTTGTATCGACAGGGATACACCGCGGACCACGGGTCGCTTTTTAAAACGTTTGCCCAGGTTTTTCGCAAAAAGCCCCTGATTGTCGGCGACAAGCTTCGGTCCCTTTTTCGAGCGTTGTATGGGCTTTGGTGAGCCCGTTGGATCTCTTGTAATATCTGTCATTGAACGTAGAGGGTACGGAAGGGACCTTTATTTTTTCTTTATAGGTTTTAGAACACCCCGGACACGGTTTTTACCTGGAGTCTGAGGACAACTAAATAACTTCGATATACCTGTATTCAGATTTACCTCTGCCCTGCAACCATTTAGTCGGTTTTGGCCGCGAATAATCTTTACAGCGCCCGTCAGAGTGGCAATTCCACTGCTAACATTATAAACACCTCGGTTCGCTGTCACAGTGTCTTGAGCGGTCCGGATGCGAACATTATCAAAGGCTTCGACCCGGTAGACCGATGATCGGCCTTTCTTATCTTTGCGAAAATAGGCCGCTAGGGTATCAGCACGAAGACGCCGACCCTTGCGCACGGCAACAGCATCACCCCGCGCAACGGCCATCTGCCGCTTCTCCCAATATTCCAATTGCTTCGACGCGGTAATTTCATCGGTCGCTGTCGTAAACTTGACCCGCTTTCCGCCGCTAATTGTCAGAATAGCATTATCAACGTCGTAAATTCCTTTTTGGCCGGTCACTTTTTGTCCCGGTGATATCAGGCGGACATTGCCCTTCGCCTTCAGGAGATAAACCTCTGTGTTGCCGCCCTTCTGCTCGCGATAAAGCGCTGCGAGTTCGTTCGCCTTTAGGGTAAGGGTACCGCGAATCGCCTTCGCATTTCCACGGGCAATAAATACTTTTTGTTCTTGTTGCCACTCAACACCGTTGGTGGCGTATATTTCCAACGGTATGCCTGATTTACCACTGTTTAAATTCAGATTTTGCCCCGTCGAAGTGGCAGGGTTCCAAACCAAGACCAACGCCAAAATACCGCCCCATAAAAGAGAGCGATGGCGTAAGAATGAGCCTGAGTCCTTCCTAACACTCATTTTTTTGACCCCTTTATCCCGGGGTAGATGATCATTTGGGTTTTTCCGGTGAAAAAGATGGTTTGCGCCTTATCAACCAAGCGAAAACCTTCAGACTTTAGGGTGCCGAAAGGACCTTGCCCCTGCACAGGAACCTTGCTGGTTGCTGTGCCAGTTTCCAAATCCACGTGCAATTTTGCGGTTCTAAATTCGTATCCCGAATCATGAAACATGTTGACGGAACCCTGAAGTTCCAGCTTCTTGGCATCTCGGTTAAACACGCCTTCCTTTGCGGTTAAGACCAACCAAGACCCGTCTTTTAAAGTAATATCCGCCTTCGGCATTTCCATTTCCACGGCACCACTGTTTTTTGACAGGTTCTTGGCAATGTCCGCTGTCACGCTGAATGGACGATGGTTCTTATCCGTTCCCACATAGCGGGGGTTGGTCATGTTAGCGTCTTTCGTGAATTGGGTTTTCAGTGCTGCAATTCCAATTTTAAATTTGTTTGTTGCCGGTTTTAAGTGCGGCCATACGAGAACCAATGAAATCAACACAAGCGCTACCAACGGCAGCACCATTTTCATCAGATTAACAAACCGGGTATAGCCTGGGGTATGGCGGCGAGGAACCGTAGTGTTGGCGCCACCTCCCTCACCACGAGCGCTTCGTCTGGGTGCGCCCTCCCTCGAAGGGGTAACGATGGGTTGTCCTGCTAGTGCCACAATTTCGTCTCCTGTCACGCCACGCCTGCGCGCAGGCAATCGTGAATATGCAGGATGCCGACAGGCTTGCCGTCTTCAACCACAAATAAATTGGTAATTTTCCCAGCGTTCATGACCCGCAATGCCTCGCCCGCAAGGGCGCTGGCGTGGATATTTTTGAACCCTCCGGCCATGATGTCGCCAGCTTTCGCCGCCAAAAGATCAGCGCTCATGTGTCGCCGCAAATCGCCATCGGTAATCACGCCTACCAGTTGACCGTCGTCGCCGGTCACACCGACGCAGCCAAAACTTTTCGCCGTTATGACCAACAACGCATCCGCCATCACAACGTTGCGTGTGACCAATGGCAAGGCATCCCCCGCATGCATCAAATCGGCAACTTTCAAGAGTTGCTGGCCTAGCTTCCCGCCAGGGTGGAATACATGGAAATCATCTGGTGAAAATCCTTTGCGTTCTAAAAGCGCCACCGCAATAGCATCACCCAACGCTAACAGTGCTGTGGTTGATGTTGTTGGTGCCAATCCCATAGGACAGGCTTCAGTGCTTTCTGGCAGGATCAACGCGACCGTGGCCGCCTTGGCAAGTGTGCTCCCGACATTGCGCGTCATGGCGATCAAGGGAATTTCAAATCGCTTGGTGTAATCAATCAGGCTGCCCAATTCGGTGGTCTCGCCTGAATTAGACAAGGCGACCACCACGTCACCTTCGCGGATCATGCCGAGATCGCCGTGGCTGGCTTCTGCAGGATGGACAAACAGCGCGGGTGTTCCTGTGGATGAAAGAGTCGCCGCGATCTTGCAGGCGATGTGACCACTTTTACCCATCCCGGTAACAACCGCGTGGCCAGTCATAGCGGCGATGACTTCAAGCGCTTTGGAAAATTGATCATCAAGACTGTTCGCTAAGTCCTGAAGTCCTTCGATTTCGAGACGAAGTACCCGCTCTGCCGAGTCGAGACCGGACGCCACATCACCAACGTCGTCTGTACCAGTAGTAAGAGCCGTGGCTTTAGGTGAATTCATATTAATCCGTACGTTTGTTCCTTGCGGGTTATATATGCCTGTCGCCCGCCGATATGAAGTTGTTCGTCTCTATTTCTGGCACTAATTAACGAATTAATATGAGCGATTAGTCCGAGAATTGAATTTGGCAGCACTAAACCGCGCAGAGTATGCGCCCAAGCCCTTGATTCGTCAATGAAACAGGGGAAAAATGGCCTTAAAGAAGCTTAAATTTAGGAGACTTAAAATCAGCTTAATGGGCAAAGATATCGACGTCGCGCCATCCTAGAAGATCAAGGTCCCCACGGACGGAAAGGAAGTCAAAGCATGCTTGGGCCAATTCTGTGCGGCCTTCCCGGCCAAGCATTTCATCGAGCCGTTCACGTAGGCGGTGCAGGTACAACACATCCAACGCCGCGTAATGAATTTGCTCATCACTCAGTGTTTTAGCGCCCCAATCCGAAGACTGTTGAGCCTTTGATAATTCAATGCCCAGAATTTCGCGGCACAAATCTTTCAATCCATGCGAACTGGTATAGGTCCGAACCAACTTGGAAGCTATTTTGGTGCAATAGATCGGTTGGCATTCTACGCCCATGTATTGGCGCAACATTGCCACATCAAACCGAGCATAGTGAAAGATTTTTGTGACCTTGTCGTCGGTCAACAGGGCTTTGAGATTAGGGGCATCGTAATTTCCATCAGACACCTGAACCAAATGGCAAATGCCGTCACCGCCGGAAAGCTGGACAAGACATAATTTGTCCCGCTCCGGAAGCAGACCCATGGTCTCCGTATCAATTGCGACGCTGTCGCCAAAGCTAACGTCCGAAGGCAAATCTCCCCGGTGAAGCTCTATTGTTTCGGCGCTGTCTTTCAAGGTGCAACCCTCTCGCCCAGCGAATTAAAAAATATGGTGCCCAGGAGAAGACTCGAACTTCCACGACCTTGCGGCCACAGGTACCTGAAACCTGCGCGTCTACCAGTTCCGCCACCTGGGCATCGACGTCGTGAGTATACGATAATCGTCGTGCTCCCTGCCGTCTGCCCTGTCGTTAGACCCCTGGCGCGATGATGTCAACCGGGTCTTAAGGGAATGGTTAACTGTTGATTGCGTCAAGCGGATGTCAAACATGGTTTTTAGGTGTATAAGGGGGGTGTTGATTTTAATTTTGCGGAGTGATCGATCCATGGCCATGACATCTTCTGTGGTGACAATATTTGGCGGTTCCGGTTTTCTGGGGCGCCACCTTGTGAACCGTTTGGCAAAACAGGACGCGGTCGTGCGGGTTGCTGTCCGAGACCCCGAAGCTGCTAATTTTTTGAAACCCATGGGCGATGCCGGACAGGTCGTTCCTATGCACGCGAACATAAATGATGATGCCCAGGTTCGATTGGCCTGCGATGGCGCAGATATCGTGATCAACCTTGTTGGCCTTCTGTCTGAATGGGGCAAGAACACGTTTAAAAATGTTCATGCCGATGGTGCCCTGCGGGTTGCGAAGGCGGCTAAGGACGCGGGTGCTGAACAGTTTATCCAGGTATCTGCAATTGGCGCATCTGCAAAATCCCCATCAGCATATGCAAAAACCAAGGCCGAAGGAGAGGCTGCGGTTAAAAAAGCCTTTCCAGGTGCTACCATTGTTCGGCCGAGTGTTATTTTTGGGCCGGAAGATCAGTTTTTCAACCGCTTTGCAGGGCTTGCGCAGTTTTCACCGATGCTGCCGGTGTTTGGGTGCCCGGCAATCCCCAAGCTGACTTTGTTCGGTGAGAAAGGCGCACTGGATGTGGACATTTATGGCGACGGAGGCACCAAATTCCAGCCCGTCTATGTCGGTGACGTGGCCGATGGAATCATGGCAATCTTGGGCACATCAAAGGCAGCTGGGAATACCTACGAATTGGGCGGCCCGACGATTTATAGCTTCAAGGAATTGATGGAACTGGTTCTTCGTCAAACCAGCCGGAAAAAGCTTTTGATCCCAATTCCGTTCTGGAAGGCGATGATTGACGGATGGTTTCTACAAATGCTTCCGAAGCCTTTGCTAACCTGCGATCAGGTTCTTCTGCTCAAAAATGATAACATTGTGAACCGTAAATCTAAGGGATTTAAGGACCTTGGGATCAAGCCGGTCGCAGCAGAATCAATTCTACCCACGTACCTCGCGCGATTCAAAACACCGAAGGCACATAACCTTCGCACGGCCTAGCACTTAAGCCACAGAAATATTATTTTAAATCGCGAGCGACGAGGGAAATAATTTCGCCAATCTCATTTAGGAAGACAGAGCCGCGTACGGTCCTGTGGATGAGAACGCTTCTGCGATCATTTTCATCTTCCTTGCGCCGCACCAGTTCAAGTTTTGTCAATCGGTCAATGGCGCGTGTAATCGCTGGTTTCGAAATATTCAGAACTTCCGCCATTCCCCGAACGGTATGAGGCGGGGGGGTCAAATAAACCGTCAAAAGCAAGGCCATTTGGCGTGCAGACAGATCAGGTGCATCCCGTCTCACTGTCGTAACGGATGCGCGTCGCCAAAGATCTAAAGCCTGAATTTCATCAATTTCGACGCCCATGACACCACCTAATTCAATTCGATACCGATACAATATTATTACTACATCGTGCGAGCAACCGGAAATTCTATTTTTTTCCGAAACGATCTCTAATAAATTCAAACACGGCCCGGGCTCCCATGGCTTCGCCCCCCTCAGGGCGCCCTGGCTGGGGGCTTTGGTTCCAACCCATCAAATCAATGTGGGCCCAAGGGATACTCGGCTCAACAAACGACTGTAAAAACAAAGCCGCAGTGATTGCTCCACCATAACTATTATCTGGGCAATTATTCAAGTCCGTAATCTTGCTTTCGATATGTTTTTTATATCGGTTCCATAATGGTAGTCGCCACAGAGGGTCATTGGTGCGTTCTGCAGCTCCAAGCAACCCCGCAACCATTTCCTCATCATTACAAAATAGGGCTGGCAGTTCCGCGCCGAGTGCAACTCGGGCGGCCCCAGTGAGCGTCGCAAAATCAATAATCAAGTCGGGGTCTTCCGCGCAGGCATCGGTTAGCGCGTCGGCCAGAACAAGCCGACCTTCGGCATCTGTATTGCCCACTTCCACGCCCAGGCCCTTGCGGGTGATGATGACGTCGCGGGGTCGCATGGCATTGCCTGAGACACTGTTTTCCACTGCCGGGATCAGGACGCGCAATCGAACAGGCAACCCCGCCGCCATGATCATGCTCGCAGCACCCAACACATTTGCCGCGCCGCCCATATCCTTCTTCATCAATTGCATGCCGGATGACGGTTTAAGATCTAGGCCACCGGTATCGAAACACACTCCCTTGCCGACCAGGGTGACTTTCGGATGATGATCCTCACCCCACGTAACATCTATCAAACGGGGTTCACGGGGGCTGGCGCGTCCAACGGTGTGGATGGCCGGATAGTTTTGTTTGAGCAGATCATCACCGACAATCACACGGCAAGCAGCCCCATGATCGCCTGCCAACTCTGCCGCCGCTGCCGCCAGTTCCTCAGGTCCCATATCAGACGCGGGTGTATTGATTAAATCACGCACCAGATAAATTGCCTTGGCTGTTTGCTCCTGAGCGTCCTGATCACAATTATTCGGCCAAATTAAAATGGGCAGTCCCTCTGACTTTTTTCTGTAGCGGGCAAACTGATAAGTCGCTAATTCCCATCCGAGAACCAATTCATTCGCTTCGGAAGGTTGTAGATTAGCCTCTAGTCGATAGGTTCCTTGCGAGAGTGCGCCAGGAATCGCGGCCCAGTCCCAAAGCGATGGCGCTTCCCCCAAGCCGACAAGAACCCCCACCAATGTTCCGTCTTCCCCAGGAAGAGGACAGACCGTTCCTGACTTGGCATTAAACCCGCTGGATGTGACCCAGGATTTTAGGCTGTCCGACTGATCTGCGAACCATGCATCGAACGCCGCGATACGTGTGGATGCGTTGGCTTCGAGCGTCTCTGAGCATAACGGGATGAGGGGAACGACTTTATCCGTAGGATTGGACGTCAAATTATCAGGCACGCGAAAGGCTCCTTTTCCAGAAGCCTACAAAATGGCGTGCCGTTGGTTTCTTGGAAAGCCTAATTTATCCTTAGAATAATGCTTTTGCGCCGACCGCCAAAGTATGGGTCGCATCAGCACGAAAATGATCGCCGTCTGTCACTCCCAAATAACGGTATGAAACTTCTGCCGATAAATTTCTAGTCAGCCCGATATTCACGCCAGTACCTGCCTGATAGGCCATCGCCCAATCCCTCACATTAGGAATGCTTACGCTTCCAGCACGAGCGTCTTTCAACGATTGATAAACTGCTCCCCCTCCCACCATGACAAAAGGCACAAAACCGGAATCGTTTTGAAAATCGTAGGCCCCATTGAGAAGCATTCCGGCGTAAGTCTGAGAGCCTTGTGCCGAAAATGTGCCTGAAGTCAGGCCGCTTATATCGCCCGGCGCATTCACCGAAATTTGGTCGAGGTCTGCTTGGGCATACATGACTTCGCCTTCGGTTCTAAATCCCCCCCACCCGTAACCAATTGCCGCCGTCACGGCGAAACCTTTTTCCGGCGAAACGTTTAGATCGGCACCATCGACCGCCTGTACGGAAGGCGCTTCATCTATACCCACGACCCGCACCGCCAGATAGGACCCTTCCCCATCATTGCTAAAATTGGGTCTAGGTGCCGATAGTGGCGGTGGCGGAAAATCGACCGGGGCTTGTGACGTCTGTTTGTCTGGCACCATCTTAGGTGTCGCCATAACCACGGACTTTGATTTACCGCCAATTTTTTCAGCTAAGGAAACCTTGGGCTTCCACGTTGATTTTTCAGGCAGCTGAGGTGTCACCTGTCCCACCAAAGCAGGCTCTGGCGGGGTCACTGATTCGTCCGGCTCAACCGTCTTCGTTGGTTTATCGGCGGCCGGCGCGCCGTTCTTCGTTAATTCAGTTGGGTCTGCAAATTTTTCAAGGCGACTCTTTTCTTCCTCCAGCGGTGGAAACTTGAACCCGGGCAAGATGATTTGAAAGGGTTGCAGTTGTAATTCGGCTCCGCTGGGTAAATTCCGGAGAGTCAAAAAGGGTCGTTTGTATTCTTCTGGAACCTGAGCAATTTCAAGGGCTGCCGTTTGTATGCCCCGTTGAAGGTTGCCGGGAAGGTTAAAGGTATATCCACCGTTGATATCTCCTCGCCCCTCCAGGCTCTGCCAACCTGATGGCGCGGTCGACGCCATAACGGCTGTTGTTGTCAACAGTCCTCCGGCAAAGGAAAATATCCAACCTTTTTTCCGCACCATGAGCCCCCCGTCAGCATCCATAAAGATGCCATAAACCGGGACTCAGAATATGGTAAACAAAAGGTTAATGATACAAAAACTTGTGTGTTGGTCGGGCTATAACCGCAATATATTGAAATTACTTTAAATTTTCCGAAGGACAAAACCAAGCCAACAATCTCGACCTGGGGCTAATTTTACAAAACCGTGCGAATCGCCAATTTAGTCCGCCTCTTTGTTGATCTTTCCCATCCACTGAAACACATAAGTTGCTGCAATTGCACCGACCGCCTGAGCAATGATAAATGCAGGCGCGTGGGTCGGCAAAATTCCGGCGAACGTATCGCTGAGAGACCGGGCGATGGTTACGGCTGGATTGGCGAACGACGTTGAGGCGGTGAACCAGTAGGCTGCCGTGATATAAAGCCCGACCGCGTAGGGGATCGCGTCGGCTCGATGGCGAAGACACCCTAAGATCGTCGCCACCAGTCCAAACGTCGCAACGGCTTCTGCCAACCACTGGCCAAACCCAAACCGAGCCGTGGTCGAGAGCATAAGAATGGGCTCGGCAAACATCGCGTGAGCAATCCAGACCCCGATGATCCCGGCCGCGATCTGCACTAAGACATAAATCGCGCCGTCCCGTCCCTTCATCTCACGCCGCAGTACAAATGATAGAGTCACCGCAGGATTAAAGTGCGCGCCTGATATGGGCCCAAATATAAGGATCAACACCACCAGAATAGCGCCGGTGGCAATGGTATTCGCGAGCAACGCCAGGGCGATATTTCCATCCGCCAACCGCTCCGCCATGATGCCCGAGCCAACGACAGTTGCCAGCAAAAATAATGTGCCCAGCGCTTCCCCAGCCAGACGCCGGGGAAAAGAATAGTCAGTCATGTACTGTTTATCCGCAACAGGCGTTCGTTTGGCTCACACCTTCGCCAGCGTCTTGACCAAATGTTTCACTTTCGCCGGTGGTCATGAAGGTTTCCCACGACACGCCGGCGGGATCGTCGATCCATGATTTTTCCGACTGGTGATAGCAGCACGTGGTTGCGCCTTCTTTTAAAGTCGGCCCACCGGCATCTTCCAATCGGTCGTAGACATCGACTAGTTCCGCCGGTGTTTCAGCCTCAATTCCCAAGTGGCTCAAGCCTTCAGTCGAACTGCGCGAGCTGATGGCAAAATTTACCAGAGGGTCATCCAGCATCCACTTGGCGTAGTCGTCTTTCTGTACAGTGGGCTTCGCTGCAAACAAGGTACTGTAGAATCCGACCGCTTTGTCCAATTCTGTAACGTTGATATGTAGGTGCAATCTTTTCATAGCTTTCGTCTCCTTTAATACTTAATTCAGGGGTTGGCTTGGTCGTTGGCCACAAATTTCTGGAATTCCACTGCAACAATCATCCATCAAAAACGCCAGCACTTGGCGCACGCCTTCGTAGTCAGCGGCATAAAATATTTGTCGCTGCACCCGCCAGGAACGCAGCAATCCAGCGCGCTCAAGCAACGACAAGTGATGCGACAACGTTGAGGGTGTTGCAGATAATGCCTTGGCAATTGTTCCAGCAGGCATGCCGTCTGAGCCCGCTGCAACAAGCAGCCGGAAGACACTTAACCGGGTTTCCTGCGCTAGGGCGCTAAAGGCCTCAATGGCGTTTTCAGTTTCCATATTTTGATATTTCGACAATTATCGAAATATGTCAACAGAAAAAATTAATGAAAGCTGGTTGTAGAGATATTTGTGGGCTAAGGGTGGTCTAGTATCGTGCCACCGGGCGTCCAACTGGTCAGTAACCGGTTCTGACAGGACCAGACAACGCCGTGCCCTCCCCCAAGAACGACCAGAGCAGGCGGGCGAAGACCTCGGGAACGATAACCGTATGTCGGTTGTCGGTATTTTGCAGACTTTCACGCAATGTCTGTCGCACCGAAGGCACGCCGGTGAGGTCAAAGATGATATCTACTTTTTCACCTAAAGACGCAACCTCCGCCGCATCGGTGTATACAGGCACGCCATCGGCGGCAAACTTTTTGGCAGCGTCGGAGTTCGGGTCCTGTTCGGCCACCGCGATGATCTTGATGGATTCATTACCTTGCTCAATATGTTTTGCTAGACTGGCCGCAAATTGGTTGCCAACTCGACCAAGGCCGATCAGGGCCACATTGATGGTATCAGACATTTGTTCCTCCTATGAGATCAACGACATTCGCCAATCACGCTCTGCGATCATAGTCGATCAATCACCGAACTGATAGTATTGTCAAAAACCTTATCTAATAGGAGCCAGCAACGGAACACCTTCTTCTAAAAATTCCCAGAGCAGGCGAGCAACAACCTCAGGAACGACAACTGTATGTCGGTTGCCGGTCATTTCCAGGCTGTCGCGCAAGTCCTGAGTTACGCTCGGCACGCCGGTAAGATCGAAGATAATATCGACTTCATCACTTAGTTCTACAATCTCAGCGGCGTCGGTGTAGACGGGGACATCATCATCAGCAAACATCTGAGCAGTTTCAGAGTTCGGGTCTTGCTCTGCCACTGCAACGATATTAATCGCTTTGGCTCTTTGGTCTATCTGTCGGGCTAGGCTGGTCGCAAACTGGCTGCCGATTCGGCCTAAGCCGACCAAGGCCACGTTAATATCTTCAGTCATTTATATCTCCCGTGAAATCGTTGGTGCCAACCCGACGCGTTATAGATGGCTATATATTAAAAAATACGAACGCGGCCAAAAGATGAAGGAACTGATGGGCGTGGTCAAGAATCCGTGACTCAAATTGTTGATTAGAGCTTAAAACCCTTTTTGCCCAACTGGTCCTTCAGCATGCTGTATACCTGTTGCGCCATGTGGCGGGACCGAGGGGTCGCCCATGTCATGACCTCGCGCATAATCCGGGGCATGAGGCTGAGAGTTTTTTGACCGGCTTCTGTTTTATAGAACGCCAGCAAAATTTTTAAATCTTCTTCTGTATAAAGCCGCCCAATGGCTTCTTCGCTGATCTTCGACATATTTGGAATGAGAATGGAGTAGTGCTCGCGCACCCGGTCTTGGACTTCTTTGTATACGTCTGGGGCAACTTCCTTGTTGCTTTCCTTAAGACGCTTGTTTATCTGAGCCGCAACGCCATCAGCCATTTGAGTCATGACTCGTTCCAAGTGCAAAACCTTGCCGACTTCTTGAGCCAATTTCAGCTTGGAGGTATCGTCTGCCTGAACGGAGCCGGACTGAACGGCGGCTAAGGCTAACATCATACAAAGCCCAAGAAGAATACGCGTTTTGATCATACTTCACCTTATCATCTGAAAAGAGCGTCCCTAAAATGACGCTAAATTCTTAAATTTCAATGCCCGTTCGCCAAATTAAATAAATTTCTTAAGCGATGAATGCTGCTAAGTGGCTCGGACAAATTCGACAATCGCTGCTGCCAAAGCCCGGAACCGGCACTTGGAAACGCTGTGATTTGATTACTTTCGTCATCAGACCACATTCGCGTCCTTCGACATAAAGACTCGCGAACATCTCAGTCGCCGCCTCGGTTAACGGGTCAATATGCCAGCGCGGTGATTTTCCCCGACGTAGATGACGACCAACCCGCGCCTTTAAACCGCCCGGCCCTCGGGCACTGCCTGCATAAATATACCATCCCCGCGGCAAGGTCGTGGCTGGTAGGGTTGAGACACTGAGATCAAAGGGGTTGGCGAGAAAAACAGCGAGCAAATACGCACCTGGAAGCGAGGGGATTTCGTCCGATTGATTGGCCTTATAAATATTCCCACTGGCCAATCCATGGATCACATTGACGAGTTCGTCGCCAGAGCTCCCGAGAGATTGCATTTTTAATCCGTTTCCTTCCGCAATTGCTTATTTTATCTTAGGCACCTCCGGTTTATACCAAAGATCAAGGATAATGGTTAGTATCGTCAGTTAATGAAATTTCTTCCCCTCCTAATGACCCTTGCGTTTTTAGCGCCTGCATCCGATGCCTTGAGCAACGACATAAATAATTTCGACTACGTAACTAAAAAAATTACCGGAACGCTCAACTGTCGAGAATCGAGTATCTTCGGCAACATTTATGGCTGCATCTTAGGCAACCGCGAAACGGTACGCGTCTTCGCAGAGCGCCACCCGAGAGAGCGCAACCAGGTGCTGAACATTCGCTTTGTATGGGAAGACTATCACCGTGATGTAGGTGTTCCCCTTCACGCAGACGCCCGCGCTGCAAAGAGGGCTTTGACTAAGTTAACCAATATCTTAACACCCCAAAACAAAGACTTTGTCCTGAAGCTACTCAAGAAGGGCGAAGGAAAATGGTCGCGCAGCAGTATCCAAATTAGTGTGGACAAGGGGCCAACGGCGCATACCCGCGAAGCGCTGTTTCGATAGTTATTACGATTTCGAAATAGTATAAACAGCGGTCGGCGCATTGCGACCCCGCACTGTCACCTCGTCAACACGTTTAAAGGAAAAGCCACTGTTTGCGGCATCCACAGCACTTTCGCTGGCCAGAATATAGGTGCCGTAATCCTTGTTGAGTTGTTCCAAGCGGGCCGCGATATTCACCTCGTCACCGTGAACCGTGAAGACCAGCCGTTCTTGAGTCCCGATTGCACCAATGACCATTTCACCAGTGTTGATGCCGCACCGAGTCTTGAGTTTAATGCCATTAAAGACCTCCGTCTCCATCGCCTGCTCAATTTCAATAGCGGCCCGCACGGCGTTGGCCGCGTGATCCTCGTCAGGCGTGACCGTGTTAAAAGTCACCAACATGGCATCGCCTTCGAATTGGACGATTACGCCTCCATATTTTGCAACGATCCCACCGGTGACGGCAAAATAGTCATTAATGACTTTCACCAAATTTTCTGGTGATAGTTTCTCGGAAAATGTGGAAAAGCCCTCAATGTCTGTAAACATAACCGTTGCGATCCGACTTTCGCCATCACCAGGCTGGATGCCGGTATCGGATTCTGCAATATGATCCGCCACTTCGCGCGAGACAAATCGGGAAAGATCGTGCGCCAAGGTGCTGTCTACAACGGCTTGGTTAAGCAACCGCTGGGCCCGCGTCACCGCAACCGCAAGCACTACCGTCACGACAATTATAGAAACCATCTTGTCGATTTCTGCGCCGACCAAAATCGCATTCGACGTCATGTACTCCACGTAATTGCGGGTAATCATGGCATCTTGTGGATTAGACACCATCACATAGGTCATTAAAATTCCCCAACCGGCCACAGCTGCAGCACCTGTTGCCAAGATATATCGAGGGTCAAACCGCAAAGCCCGAAGGCCAATAAAAATGAAGACGTAGAGCATGGTCGGGGCTTTTAGATAAAACGATGGCGGTTGTTCATATTGGATGTGGAAGGTCCAAATCAGAAACATCAACAAGCTGATGTCCATCACAATCGACGCCATCAAGACCCCGCTGGTAATCTTCCTCTTACATGCGATTGCCAAACGACCGACCGTAAACAGCAGATAAAGCGCCAATGCCACTGGCACCGGCTCAAACCCCATCATCGGGGATGTCTTTGGCGAAATCGCATAGAGCACGCCGAACAACACGACCAATGTCAGTTGCGCCCAGCCGATTAGGATCTCACTATTTTCTTGTTGCCGTGCGATGGTCTCGCGCACCCGTTGGGGCAACTCTGTGCGCGTCGGCTCACCGACCACAAACCGGGAAAACGCCTGCCACATTTAGGACCTCCTTGTCCCTTAACATTTGACCCCAATCGGAAAATTGGAGGAACATACAGAGTGATCATAAAGATATATGCGTTGGCCAGTGTTAATTTTAACCGGTTTTCCGCGCAATTTTGTTCAAATAGCGGTGAAACACAAATCTCTGATATCAACCAAAGGATTGCGATTACTTACGAAAACCGCCATATAACCGCCTTCGGTGTTTAAAAAGTTGGGGATACGAGTGACGTTAAATAAATTTTGTTGGGGGATTGCCGTTTTGGCCGGGTTACTTTTGCCGACCATCGAGAAGGCGAATGCCACCGAGTTGAAGGTCAACGTTACAAATTTACAGTCCAGCGACGGCACTGTTTACTTTGCAGTCTATGATAGACCCGAAACGTTTCCAAAACGGACCGGCAAGCTTGTCGGCACAAAACTTCCCGCCAAATCCAATGGTGTGGTGGCGGTATTTTCGGACTTGAAGCCGGGAAACTACGCGGTCGCTATCTATCACGATGAAAATTCCAATGGAAAATTTGACCAAGGATTTTTGGGAATTCCGCTTGAAGGGTACGCCTTCAGTAACAACGCCCCGGTTTTTCTAGGGCCACCTGAGTTCGAGGATGCTGCCGTAAAAATTAATGGTAAAAGCACGGCCATCACCATCAAGATGGATTATTGAATTTCTTGCCATAACAGGAGTTCTGCATGCCAACCCACATACAGCTCGCGACCGATCTACTTCGCAATGCGGCCAAATTTTTTAACGACGTCGGCGCGCAAAATCCAGACCTCGCCGATCAAATGTCTACCAATGCGGCAGCATTTGATCGGGTGGCACTTCTCCTGGAAACCGACCCTACCGGCGAATTTGTAGAGCCCGAAAAAGCGCCTGAATAGTCTTTAGTTCCCTCGGCGTTGAAGGGTTACGCGCTTGTAAATCCCTTCGATGTTCAACTTGAACCATTTGTCGTACATGCCGAGGCTCTTATATTTCTCGAGCTTGATTGAGCCTTGCAGTTCAGCCAAAGACTTGCCCGCCCTGGCCCCCTGCAAGACAGCACTATAAAGATCCTCAAAGTACGTGCGTTGGGCAACCAAATCCGCCCGTGTGCTCATGGCACCATGTCCCGGAGCAAGCTTGTCAAAGTCCATGCCTTCAACTTTTTTCAGAGCATTGATCCAGCCCGGCCAATAACTGTCGCCAAGGCCCTTATATCCGACCCGACCTTTAGTGAAGATATCGACGATGTAGATCGTCCGCTCATTTGTGAAATTCATCACGATCATGCCGTTGGAATGGCTCGGGCCGACATAGGTTAACTCGACCGTTTTTCCGCCCAGTTCAACCGTCATAGAATTCGCGAACGTCAGGCCAGGCACGGCCGTCGGGCGTTTTTCGGCGATGATGGTTGCACGGGTATTTTCGTGGGCAATCACCGTTGCCGTGTCGGCAAACACCTCACCACCGGCGATATGGTCGCGGTGGTCGTGGCTGAGGATCAAGTACTTGATCGGCTTATTGAACCGCTTTTTGACTTCGGCCTTCACCCAGGCTGCAAACTTCGCATTTACTGGATCAGTAACGATCACGCCGTCTTTGGTATCTAGAACCACGGAAAAATGGAAATTATTTTGAGCGCGGTAAAGATCACCGGTGATTTTTGTGAACGACCGTTTTGGTGGTTTCTTTTGTGCAAATGCATCGCCAGCGGCGATTCCAATTGCGAGAACTAAAAACCCGGCTAAAATTCTTCTGAGTGCGATATTCATTATTTTCCTCCGTGTTGATTGGTTGAAATACAATAAGCAATTTTGGCGGAAATTTAAGCCGTGATCTCGAAAAGTTGATCAGCCGCTTAGTTGGAGAGTGACCAATCCCGTTACAATGATCATGGCGGCGATGATCCGGACCTTGCCGAATGTTTCCTTTAAAATAAGAGATCCAATCACGGCGACGAACAGCACAGATGTTTCACGCATCGCGACGACGTACGCCATCGCTCCTTGGCTCAACGCATAAAGCACCAAACCATAAGCGACGATGGCCAAGACGCCGCCAGCAAAACCTTTTTTCCAACGCCTTTCGAAAAACCCACTGACGTCATGGCGGTGTCGCAGAAAGTAAGCTGCGATTATGAAAGGGATGCCTTCCAAGATGTTTAGCCAGAGGATGTAACCCCATGGTGGGCCCGCCAGCCGCATCCCCAAACCATCGACGATTGTATAGCTCGCAATGAAAACGCTGGTACCGAGGGCGAGAAATATGGGCTTTTGTGCTTCGCCTCTAGGGATTCCCCCGACAAACATCAAACTAACGATCCCAACAGAGACCAGTCCGACGCCAACCATGCCGCCAAGTCCTAAAGTTTCGCCGGCGAAATAGGCCGCCAACAGCGCCACCAACAGCGGTGCCGTCCCCCGCGCAAGAGGATAAACTTGGCTGAGATCTCCAACCCGATAGGCCATGATCAGAATGACATAGTATCCGTTATGAAGCAGGGTGGACGCCGCCAGATATGGCCATGAATCTGGGTGGGGCAGCGGTATAAACGGGATTAAGGGAATACCGAGCACAGTCCCGACACCGACCACAAACACCATGGTCAGAAAACGATCATCGCCGCTCGTCTTAACCAAAGCATTCCACGTCGCGTGGGTGATCGCGGCCAAAAGCACCAATGCGACGAGATGAGGTTGCAGTGCCATAATCTCAGTCCCTAGGCTTCTAGCCCCATCAAGTTGCGGGCAAATGCTTGGGCCTCAAAGGGTCGAAGGTCTTCAATCGCTTCGCCCACCCCCACAGCATGCATCGGCAGACCAAAGGCTTCGGCGAGGGCAACCACAACACCGCCCTTGGCTGATCCATCAAGCTTGGTCATCACAAGGCCGGTCACGTTGACCATGTCACGGAAAACCTCGACCTGCGAATGCGCGTTTTGGCCGACCGTTGCATCCAGGACCAGCAGACAATCATGCGGTGCTTCAGGATCGAGTTTCTTGATCACCCGAATGACCTTTTCCAATTCGGCCATCAAATCAGTTTTGTTCTGCAATCGCCCTGCGGTATCAATCATCAGCACATCTACGCTTTGGGCACGCGCCTGTTCGATGGCTTCATAGGCGAGACCCGCTGCATCTGCGCCAGTTTCCTTGGCAATAACGGGACACCCGACCCGTTCACCCCAGACTTGCAATTGTTCGATCGCGGCAGCACGAAACGTATCCCCCGCTGCCAGCATCACTTTTAATCCTTGGCTGGCGAAAAGATTGGCCATCTTTCCAATGGTCGTCGTTTTGCCACTGCCATTAACGCCACAGAATAAAACAATATGAGGTGATTTGTTCGTATCGACCTCAAAGGGCTGGGTTACAGGCTGCAAGATTTTAGCAACTTCGTCAGCCAAAGCGTCTTTAACTTCTTCCGGGGTGATTTCTTTGCCAAAGCGGCTGTCGGCCAGGGCTTGAGTGAGTTTACCCGCCGTCGCCACACCTAAATCGCCGGTGATAAGAATTTCTTCCAGCTCATCAAGCGTTTCACGATCAAGTTTCCGCTTGGTGAATAAATCCGTAATGCCGCCGGTGATTTTATCTGATGAACGGCTTAGCCCTGCTTTCAGACGTCCCAGCCAGCCAGTTTTCTTTTCCCCAGTAATGTCCTCAGTCATGGGTCGCCAATCAGATGGCCGTCTTCTACGCCGCTGATGCGGACCGTTTGGATTGATCCTACCGGCGCATCAAAGGATAGGCGCACAGGGGCGAGATACTGACAATGGCCCAAGCGATCCTTTTCGACCAGCACGTCGGCAGTTCTTCCTACCCGACTGTTCAGAAAGGTTTTCATGGCCCCGTCTCCTGCCGCCCGAATGCGGGCAGCGCGATTTTTTCGAACATTACCCGCTACCATCGGCATGTTCGACGCAGGTGTTCCGGGTCGGGAAGAATAGGGAAAGACATGAAGGTATGTCAGGCCCATATCAGTGACCGCGTTCAGCGTATTTTCAAACATCGCGTCAGTTTCAGTGGGGAAGCCCGCAATTAAGTCTGCGCCGATCACCACATCAGGTCGCGCTTTACGAGCGCGTTCACAGACCGTCATGGCATCGGCCCGGGAATGGCGGCGTTTCATCCGCTTCAGCACCATGTCGTCGGCCGCTTGAAGGCTGAGATGCAAATGCGGCATGAAGCGGGGCTCGTCAGCTAATAGCTCAAACAGCTCCTCATCCATGGCGGCTGGGTCTAAGGACGTCAGGCGAAGCCTCGGCAAGTCTGGCACCGCCTCCAACAAGCGCTGCACCAAGACACCCAGCGTTGAACCGTCAGATAAGTCCGCGCCATAAGAACAGACATCAACGCCAGTTAGTACGACTTCTTTGTAGCCGTTGCTGACAAGCTTCTGGACCTGCTCAATCACCCGGTCAATAGAGACACTGCGGTTGCGCCCCCGCGCAAAAGGAATGATGCAGAACGTACAGCGATGATCGCAGCCCTGCTGAACTTGTACAAACGCCCGAGTGCGTTCTTCGTAGCCTTCCAACAAATGCCCTGCGGTTTCCTTGATCTCCATAATATCCGAAACATGAATACCATCGTCGCCGACCAAGCCGCCGGGTTCCAGCTTCTCTGCATTACCGACGACCCGATCCACCTCCGGCATGTCGGCGAATTTTTTTGGGCTCAGTTGGGCCGCACATCCGGTGACAATAATCCGTGCGCCCGGTCGTTCGCGGCGCAAGCGGCGAATGGTTTGACGCGCTTGGCGTTCGGCCTCGGCCGTCACAGCGCAGGTGTTCACGATAACCGCATCCTTCAGGCCGGCGGCTTGCGCGTTGGTCCGCATGACTTCTGATTCCAGGGTATTAAGCCTGCATCCGAGGGTTATGACGTGGGGTTCCGACATAATCTTAGCCCAATAACCCGTCGCTCAAGGTTCCAGAAAAACTGGTCGCCACCGGGCCGGTCATATGGACGTGATTGTCGTCAGACCATTCAATCGTCAAAGCGCCACCGTCTAAGACCACCTCAGCTATGCGGTCGGTTAAATCTCGGCGTGCCGCAGCAATCAGCGCCGCACAGGCTCCTGTGCCGCAGGCTTGAGTGATTCCCACACCGCGTTCCCAAACCCGCAACCGAATTGATGAACGGGTCTGAATTTCTGCAACGCCGACATTTACGCGTTCAGGGAATAAACCGTGATGTTCGATGGTCGGCCCCAAATCTGCCAAGGGAATTGCCGCGGTTTCGTCAACGAAGAACACAGCATGGGGGTTGCCGACATTCACACCGACCGGGTCTTTTAATGCCCCTTCTTCGAGACCCAAATGCAGCGTGTCGATCTCTTCAGCCACCGGGATATCGGCCCAATCGAGTTTTACTTCTCCCATATCAACGCGAACGAGACCGCCGTTTTCTTGGCGCGTATACAGCAGCCCCGCGCCGGTTTCGATCACGGCTGTTGGTGATTGTTCTTCGGACATAATAAGTGACGCCACGCAGCGGGTCGCATTGCCACAGGCATCAACTTCACTTCCGTCCGCATTATAAATCCGCATGAAGGCATCTGCGTGCTTAGCTGCACTGGGCTCAATGACAATCAACTGATCACAGCCAACACCTGTGTTGCGGTCTGCAATGGCAAGAGCCTGAAATTCGCCCAAGCTTAAAGGCGTCTCGCGGGCGTCCAGCACCACAAAATCATTGCCCAGGCCATGCATTTTTACAAAGGACATGCTCATAATGAGGCCATATAGGGTGTCAAACAGGCGGAAGTCCACATTTTTAGCAGGCAGCCCTTCTAACATTTCGCGTTCTACACAAATGCGGACGTTCTAAGAATCCAGCGCGGGAGTCTGGTCGTGACCCTGATGTATGGACCGACCGTGTGTTGCAAGAGATATTCAGAGATAGCGGTGTTGGTCATGCGTTAATGTATTCGGCCTCAGTGTGGAACTTTTGTTTCGGTCCATCATGGGTATCAGCGCACATCCGATCTTATGAGCGGACATTCGCAGTTTCCTTATTAAATATGCGGCGATTTCATTCATGTGCTCCAAAATTATGTGTCTCTCTTAGGACACAAATTATCTTGGCAAAAATCCAAATTCATTGGTAAGTAGGTTTCCCTGTATTCTTCTAAATTGATCACTTAACATTCTCCTAATTGGACGATCTAACATGAATTCTAAGGAGAGCCAAAAACATGGACGAGAGTATTCGCATTGTTTGGTACGATTTGCCGGAAGATGGAAAAGATGAGTATCTAAAATGGTTGCACGAAACCTATTTGCCGACCGTAATGGCCCGACCAGGCATTCTGTGGGCTGCTCATTACCGAATCATCAAGAGCGATGAAACAATCCAAAAACTATCTAAGTTTGTCGGCCGGTCGGAAGATCACGACAGCGTACCTGCCGGTTCGGATTATGCCCTGTTGATTGGGGCTGGTTCTCCTCATGTGTTCTTCAAGCCCAACTTCGATGATGTTGATTCCGAGGACCCCATTGCGCAGAAAATGTTCGCCAAACATATAGGCAGGCGTACCGTCGTAACGACAGAACAAGCCCGTGTGGATGGGCCCGAGATTCGACAGCGGGCTCCCGCCACCACGCCGGGACCCTTCATCCAACTTGGCCATTTTAGGGTCCGTTCAGTGGAGGAGGAATTTGATCTCAGCGCCTGGTATGCAGACTATCGGTTGCCGACCATCGCTGCCATGCAGGGCGCTATAGCGGCGCGTAAGATGGTAACGGTTGCGGGCTGGGCAAAGCATGTGGTGCTTTATGAATTTGTTTCGGCAGAAGCTCATCACACTAATTTCATGAATCATGAAATTCTCGCTTTTACTGACGGCGAGTGGACCAATCGAGTTGTGAAATATACAGCCCATTCGCCTGGCAGTCCCAGTATCGGTGAGCGGCTTTGGCCCAAATAAAGAAATTTTTCGCTAGCACCGACGCTTTAGGGTTAAGAATTTAGTGCCGCTTCCGGGATTAAAGCAGACATAATTATCGGGAGCAATTCATGTCGGCCCGTGTCCCTAAGGGGCCTGAAGCAGTCATCCAGAAACCGGAAGCGTAAAGAAGAACTTACTGCCGACATCTACTTCGGACTCAAAATCAATCATACCGTTATGTTTATCGATGATCGATTTTGAGATATTTAGTCCCAATCCCGTGCCGCCTTTTTCCCGGCTGTCCGAGGAATCCGCCTGAGTAAATCTGCCGAATATTTGCTCCCTAAACTTTTCGGGTATTCCCCGTCCATGGTCTGAAATCGTAACTTTCGCAACACTGTTATGATGGGCAACTGAGATTTCAACTTTCTCGCCCTTATTCGAGAACTTTGCTGCGTTGGAAAGAAGGTTGGTAACAACTTGTGTAAGACGACTGCTGTCACCAAGCACCGTAACTTTCGAATCAAGATCAGCGAGTACAAATTCAACACTGTGTTCGATTGCGAATCCCATATTGGATTCGACCGCCTCCTCTACGAGATTTGCGAGATTCAGCTTTTGAAATTCATATTTCATACTGCCAGAAAGAATCTTTTCCATATCCAAAATGTCGTTAACCAAAATTATCAGACGGTTGGTATTCCTATAAGCCATATTCACCATTTCCATTACGTCATCAGTCAAATTACCAAGGGCGCCATCTACTAAGAGTGCCAGCGATCCTTTGATTGATGTTAATGGTGTTCGAAGTTCGTGGCTGACCGTTGATACGAACTCACTCTTCATTTGGTCCAATTTCTTGCGTTCCGAAATGTCATTGTGCGTTCCTGACATGCGCAAGGGTTTACCGTCTTCGGTCCATTCGACCACCGTTCCTCGGTCAATCACCCAGATCCAGTCGCCATTTTTATGGCGCATACGGACCTCAGCTTCGTATTGATCCAGTTCGTGAGAGAAGTGCTTTTCCAACAGTTCGGCGGATCGTTTTAGATCGTCAGGATGAAAATAAATCCTTCCGGCATCAAAGTTAATGGGCTCAAGTTCTTCCAAGGTATAGCCGATTATCTCCGCCCATCGATCATTGTACTTCGTCTCGCCGGTCGGAATGTTCTATTCCCAAGTGCCGACGTTCGTTCCCCAGATTATCTCTTTAAGTCGGAGTTCGCTTTCTCTTAGGTCTTTCTCCGTTCTTTTTTGTTCAATAACCATTAGCTTTAGTTCATTTGTAGCGCGCTGATTTTGCTCCGAGGATTCCTTCAGGTCGACGACCATTTGGTTGAACGTATTCGTTAAATCCGCGACTTCGCCAAAGTTATCAACATGAATTTTATCAGGATATGTACCTTGGCTTAAGCTTCTTGCTGACCTTGCCAGACTTTCTATCGGCACAACGATGCTGCGGCTAAAATAAAGGTAAATGAGCCATATTACGCCGAGCGCAAATATGGAAACCAATGCCACGACCTTTGTTGATTCTCTTGTTGGAGCCAGAGCGATCGACGTTGGTTGTTCGACCACGACCATCAGCGCGCCTCCCGTTGAGGGTACGCGCTCTATATTTCGTACAACCGGTTTTCCATTGATGCCAATTTGTGAGTTCTCGCCATCCAACTGAATTTTTCGTTTGCTCAACACCATCGTTGGATTGTGATGTGCAACGACAATCCCTTGCCCATCCGTCACGTAAGCGACCATTGATTGGTCTAGCCCAATTGTTGCTAGCAATTCCCAAATTGCCTTGAAGCGGAGTTCAAACGACAAAATATACGCCAAGTCTCCGGTTCGCCGGTTTATCAATGCCCCCGCAATAGTGACTAAGGGTTCGCGCAAATTGGGATCAAATCGGACAGAACCAAAGTGAAAATTCATAGTGGAGTCTAGAAAACCATATTTTTTTGCCACGTCGGGCACCTGTTTCGATAGATCGTCCAGGGAATTGGAACGGGATATCTTGATCAAATTAGTTCCCGCAGCATCTAATAGGGATACGCTTTGATAGCGTTTCGAACTTAACATAAAAGCGCTCATCGTTTCGTACTGCTGCTGTTTGTCCAGTTCCGCAATGCCGACAACGCGGTCGAGGAAATGAATGTCGTCCTCAACCTTATTCAAAAATAATTCAATGTTATCGGTTACCCGTTGCAGCGTTAGTTGCCGTAGGGATTGATTTTGTTCCTCGTTAATAGAATAGCTAATTCGCCCAGTGATGAGTGCGGTTATGATAATGGGCCCCAGCGCAAGGAGGATAAATACCACGAGGGCGCGGGTGCGCAGGGATGCTTTTAACGAAGTCTCCCCAACGGGTTCAGTCATGGCGCTTTGCGTACGATGATTTCAGCCTTACGCAAGAAAGCGGCAGGAACCTTTAAACCAATTTTGTCAGCTGTTATTAAATTTAGACCGAGGTGAGATTCCGCTGTTTCGACGGGTATACCGCCGGCATTGGTGCCAGCAAATATCTCATGGGCGATGCGTGCGGCTTGGGCGCCAACGTTACCATGGATAAAGCCATAAGTGAGCAAGGCACCCTGGTTGATTTGTGCTGTGCTTGGCCCAGTCAGGGGTAATTTTCTGGCATTGGCCAGCTTGACGATGTCCTTAACCCGTTTATTAACGACGCTATCGGGAACCATAAAGATGGCGTCAATATTATTGGGAATTTCGGTTAAGCATTTTGTGACCGCAGGGCTGTCGGGACAACGTAGTTTGACCAAATCAATATTTAGGCGCTTAGCAGAAATTTCCAATTGCTTGACTGCACTGACGGGTGCGAAGTCATTCGGATTAAACAGTATCGCAATACGTTTTATGTTTGGGATAAGCTGTAGCAATATCTCCAACCGGCGTCCTTGATCTCTGTTTAACATGACACCCGTCATATTACCGCCTGGTTTAGTCAAGTCGGTCAAAACGCCCGCTGCAATAGGATCCGCGATTACGCCGAATACGACCGGGATCTTCGAACCCTTGGTTGCTTTATAAGCCGCAATACCCGTGGGCGTGCCTGCGGTGAATATCAAATCCACCTTCGCCGTCACCATTTCGCTTAGAGCTTCTTTAAGGTGCTTGCCCCGTACTGGTTTATCCGGGCCAACGTAATTGACCTTTTTCCCTTTGACATAACCGAGCGTCGCCATGCCGGTTTTAAAGCCCTGAATGTTTTTCAAACCATTCGGGTTATTTGTTACCAGACCTATCGTAAAATTTTGTTTTTTTGGAGAGGGGGCGTCATCACAACCGGTTAAGCCGATCACCGTCGCTGCAAGCAAGGCCACAAAGGTAGCGCAATGGACCCTTTTTGGCCTCGCCTCCGAGCCCATAATGAGTGCAATAACCCGTCGATGCCAACCAAGAATATCGCTAAATCCCATACGACGGAGCTTGGTTCCTATTGATAAACGTAACATTTATTAACTACCCTTTTGCGCTTGGCTTAACCAATTTCAAAACCCCCAATTTCATCGCTATTGGGAGGGCGTATGTCATATTAACAATGGCCTATTGATCACGGTCACATCTTTACGCTCTCCTAACGAAAGTAATATGACCCGTTCTAACTTATAGGTAAGACCTGCTTTTTAAAATTGCGAGAAAATTTGTAGTGTGTGAGAGAATTATTACCTTCTTAGTAATTGTCTCCGATTGATCATCAGTCGACTCAATTAAAGTTAGCGACTGGCAAATGCCCGCTTTTCTGAATATACGAGCGGTTTATTGACATAATTGTGCCTGAACCAATGTTCCAAATAATAGGCCAGGATGTTAAAAACTTACGACTTCGATTGGCTTGTTTGGGCCCTCAGAAATGCCGTCATATGATGTTTCGATTGCTCAGGTGTATAACAATGTTGTGCTCTGACCGGACAGGCCCGACGGGCGGCGCAGCTTTCGTTCAGACACGATGCTCCCTCAGGTGTCTCAAGATGCTCGACGCAAGCTGGAACATCGTATCGTCCAGTGGAAAATGCCTCTACCGGACAGGCTGACAGACACGGTTTTTCGGCACATGCCTCGCAGGGGCTTGCAGCAGGCTCTTGAATTGGTAGATCAATCATTCGGTCAAACATCAACGCCGCCCGATAAGCATGCCAAAGACCAAATTTGGGATGGATCAAGGGTCCAATGGGTGATGGAAAGACGGCCTCAGCCTTCATCGCCCAGCGTTGGAACGGATGATAGGGGGGGCCTTCGAATGCATACAAAGCCTGGGCGTTGAATTGTTCTGCGATCGGCTCCACCACCTGTCGGGTCCAGCGGTCCAGGGGATCGGGCGCGTCTATGTTCTCGGCCAAGAAAGATCGCCACATCGCCGAACCTACGTTGCCAATAAGAATGTGGGTTTGTGGCCCCTCAGAATAGAACCCACCGCGGGGAACAAGGCCCCAAGGGGAAAGCGCCGGGCTCAAATCTTGATAAACGGTACAGGACGGCACGGCGCTGGTTCTCCCAAAATAGGCTCACAGCACCGTAACTTGAATTCTTGCTTAATTAAATTTGTTTAAGACTTTTTCCGTCGCGACGTTGCTTTGATCAAATCATAAAAACTTTTTCGCACGTCGGCATTGGGGACGGCGTGGTAGGCTTTGACAAATTTTAGAATTTCCGCGTCACGAGGGTTTTTTCTCACGATTTCCTCTCCCTTATATCCATCATAAAAATATTGGATATCAACACCCAGCTTTCGACCCAACACATACAATTGCCCGGCCGATATATCCTTTAATCCATTCTCGAACTTTGCCACTGTGCCTGTGCTGGCGGAAATAAGGTTCTCAAGGTTTTCGCGGGACAAGCCACGTTCTTCCCGACGATTTTGAAGGCGTGACCCCATATGTTTCAACAAGCTCACCCGCGCAACGTCGGTAAAATTAGTGTTTCCAATTTTGTCGCTCGCCATATGCTTAAACGGCCTTTCAGGTAAATACTCTTAATTAGTGTAACTAGTATATAATTTTCGTTCAAAACGTATCTTTTATTTCTACCTAATTGCATAAAAAATTAAAACCTTGAATATACTCTCTTATAGGTTGTTATTGAGCAAAGCCCAGCGATATTGATGATTCTGCCCGAAAGCTTTCGCTTGCTTCTTGACAGCCCCGGCCGACGGCCCTACATTCCGCGCCACAGCGACAGCCCTCCTGTTTTCTAAGTCTCAAGGGGCTCCGCCAGTCCGCGAGTTTCGCGCACTGGCGTTTTTTCGTTGTGTGAATTTAGGTTTAAAGAACGATCATGTTTGAAAGTCTAAGCAATCGGCTAAGCGGTATTTTCGAGGGCCTCACCAAGCGTGGCGCGCTTCGCGAAGCAGACGTGGATGCAGCGTTACGCGAAGTCCGGGTCGCATTGCTGGAGGCCGACGTCGCCTTAGAAGTCGTAAAAGACTTTGTTGCCGCCGTTCGTGAGCGTGCTGTTGGACACGAAGTTCTCAGCAGCGTGACGCCGGGCCAGATGATGATCAAGGTCGTCCACGATAACCTTGTTGACGTCTTGGGT
>JABJKH010000039.1 GCA_018660465.1 Rhodospirillaceae bacterium | reverse complement strand
CGCATACCAACGTAAAGAATCCATCCGTACCATCGTGACTTTTTGCCGAGACGCTGACCTTTCGCCGGAAGCCATTCGCCGCCGCATGAGAGCATTTTTTGACCGGCATCCGAAGTTCTCGGACCCACTTGATGCGATTGGTGAAAAGGAGTTGGATGTAGAAGCCGCCAATGAAATTGTTCAATTGATTGAAGGGTATGACGACGCGGAGCATTTGTACTGGGAAACACGCCGTCTACTTGATGAACGATTTCGAGCCGATTGGGCTACGATTAATTTATCAGCAATGACATATAGAGAAAAAACTCTTTCTCCATCATCACAGTTCCTGTTTGAACAACTAGTTACCGAATTAAGGGACCTTGTACCATTCGATCAGCAAGTAACATTTTTGACTAGTTTTTTTAATAACCTCAAAATTATTGATTCTTACTTAAATGAGAGTGTTTGGGAGATATTGATATACGGATTTTTCGACTCTCTATACTCACGTTATAAGCTAGAATATTTGCCTGTCATAGACGCACTCAGTTGTGAGCCGGAGGTCGAGGAGCGCATTCGAGCGCCGATTGGAATTAAACAGATGGAGGAACTTCTAAATGTCGTCAAATCTCAACACGGTCTTAGCTGACTGCGAAAAACAAGCCGAGGTATTGGTCGAAGAGATTGGGAAACACCGCACCGCTCGCGTACTCAGCGAACAAACTGCGGATTCTCTAGAAAAATTGTGCATAGCACTGGGAGATATCCATGAAAAAATCCAGCCCTTCACAGCTATCGTTTCCCGTCGGAGACTCATTAGTTTGAGTGTGGGATATGTAATTAATTTAGGGCTCCTTCTGATAATCGTTGTAATGCTTCTTGCCCAATAACTGGAGGTTCCCGGTAATTAATGTCCGCTATGTGTGGAAACGGTGCCGTAGCAGGTGCCAACGAGACGGTCATAAGTCTTCTTGCCATTTAATTCGCAACGGACGGGCTTGCCGAGGACGAGGTCGCGCATGAACTTCTTCGAGGTTTCCCTAAGTATCTATTAGTTCCTGTGATAAGAGGCGTATGCGGTGAACAAAAATTTGTGAATGATGAAGAATACTCAAAACTGAATAACCAGACTGAATAAGCCGGGAATTTGAAAACTGCAATTTATGTTGAATTTTTTTTACGTTTAAGAGTTTTAAAGATCACAACGGAATGGTCTTAATCTATTCAAACTTTGCAGCCGCTTCCGCAATGATCTTGTCCGTTTCCACCTTCACAAAAGCTGCTTCATCCCCAGGTACGTATTCACTTTCGACATTTAAAAGACTTATACCGAGGCCGAGTGATGAAGGCCAATCACCACTACTCCACATTTGGTCTGCCGACTTTCGGGATTGTTTCATCAGGGCTTTTCGTTCTCCTGTTGAAGCGTTGCCATACATTTCTTTTAATGGGCCAATTGTCTGGTAAATGTTGTTAAAGTAAGCCCTCGTTGCAGATTCATTCGCATTACGGACTCGCAACATTATATCCTCAAGCTCTTGACGCATAACGCTACCCCGTGCCTCACGCCACAAATCAAATAATCCCATGTTACCCCCCTTTTTAATTGCAAACATCCGTTTAAGGCGTATGTCAACTGATCGACGCAACACATGCGTTTAATCTCTCTGCTGGCGTTTCAAATTTCATTGTTTTGCGAGGCCGTTCGTTTAACTGGCGAGTTGTCTTGTTGAGGGCGCTTTGGGAAGGTACTGCCTGAGCAATCGATTGGTGTTCTCATTGAAACCGCGTTTCCACGGACACTGCGAATCACAAAAATAAACGTCAACATCCGTTGCCAGCGATCCCATATCTCAGACTTCTGTTTACTCGTAAAATATATCCGGGGTCATCGTTCTATCTAAACACTTCATCTATTCAATAAAGACTAAAGTGTTGCGGCGACCTATTGAAAACACCCCTACAAGCAGACGTTCCTAAAATTTATATCAGTGAACATCCCTTGATCTATGGCTCTCATACGGCTTAATTAAAACACCTTCGAAGTCTCTAGGCTAAAAGGCCGTGCCGCCGGTGAACTATTTCAACTTCATTATCCAAAACTGGCGCTTTCTGGTATTTGGCATTGTCCTTAATTTATTTTCTAGTGCGGGACAGACCTATTTCATTTCTGTCTTTGGGGGAGAGTTTCGACGCGACTTTTCTTTGAGCGATGGAGAGTTCGGATTCATCTATATGGTGGCGACTGTTACCAGCGCCGCGAGCTTGATTTGGCTCGGCCGGTTTATCGACCGGATTGATCTCCGCATTTATGCTGCCTTGGTATGTGCGGGAATTGTCGCTGCCATATTGTTCACGTCTATCGTTGAGACCGCGTTCATGCTTGGCGTTGCATTTTACTTTCTGCGTCTCATGGGCCAGGGATTAATGAACCACACTGCCATAACGTCGATGGGACGATATTTCACGGAACGGCGGGGTACGGCGATTGGTTTTATCAGTCTCGGCAATACAATTGGCATCGCTATTTATCCGGTGATGGGCGTCGTTCTCATCGCTTGGCTTGGCTGGAGCGAAAGTTGGGCGTTGCTCGGCGGTGTCTATGCGATTGTTCTCGTGCCGTTGGTCTTGTGGCTTTTGAAAGGCCATAAAGTTCGGCATGAAAATTATTTGATCAAGCAGCACAAAGAATCATCCCTAAGAGGACCAAGCAGTGGCGACTACACGGTCCGATCAATGATCCGAGAATTACGCTTCTATCTTATTTTACCGGCAACGCTCGCGCCGTCCTTTTTGCTTACAGGGGTCATTTTTCATCAAGTTAGAATCGTTGAAGCCAAAGAATGGTCCATGTCAATTTTCGCCAGCGGTTTTACAGGCTTGGCCATCGCGACGTTTCTAACCTCATTAGCACTTGGACCCTTGGTGGATAAGTGGCGCGCGGTCAACATACTGCCCTTCATTCTTGTTCCCTTAGCCGTGGCACTTGTCGTGCTGAACATGTTTCAGGCAGAGATATTTAGTTTTGTGTTTTTGATCTTCATGGGCTGCAGTTGGGGTGCTGCCTTTGCAGTTTCCGGCGCGATTTGGCCGGAACTTTATGGAACAACCCATTTAGGGGCGATCAAGTCGTTCACAAAAGCCTTAAATGTATTTGCCAGCGCCCTATCCCCTTGGGTATTCGGTTTGTTATTCGATGCTAAATTTGGGATTTTAGAAATCAGCTATTTAAGCATTGGAATTATTTTTGTAACCGGATTATTGGCGAAAATTTCACAGTACACCCATAGCCAGGAACCATTGAAGAAAGCCTCTTAAAGGTGCCCCTAGGGAAGGGCCGTTTTGGTTCAAGTTCGGAAGTTTTCGCGGGTATCAATTCACATCTGCTTGGCTCCCTGTTGGCGGACGTAAATTATAGTTGTCGCTAACGATCGCCTCGGCCATTAGCGAACGTTTAGAAAATCATTTTATAGCTTCTGATTGCCGCTACTCGTTGCTGTGATTTTAAACCATCGAGTTGCCGTTTGGAGGAAATCTTTTGTGTGGTAACATTTGGAGTAATAGCCGAAACGCTTTTTCTTTAGTCGCGCACAACCAGTACGGAACAACTTGCATGGCGAACAACGCGGGCGGCATTCGGACCTAGCAAATAGTCCTCCATGCTTGGGCGATGCGAACCCATGACAATCAAGTCCGCAGAGATTTCTCCCGCAACCCGCAAAATTTCTTCATAGGGTGAGCCGATGCCAACGATATGCTGAACTTGAATGCCTGCCGGTACGTTGGCCGCGACCCATTCACGCAGTTTGCCGACGGCTAGATCGAGCGATTGCTTCTCGTGATCTTTAGGGAAAAAGTTGCTGACGATGCTCATACCAAAATCTGGCACCACCACCATGGCATGGATCGTTGATCCAAATGCTTCTGCATATTCTATCGCAGTCGGCAGTGACTTTTGCCAAGTTTTGTCGTGTTCGAGATCAATGGCGAGAAGGATATGTTTGAACATGTGCCTGTTCTCCAATCAATTAGTCGGGGTGGTTGCGGTGGTGCCCGGGAGAACCCTACGACGACGCTGCATGACAATAATGAAACCCAGCAGCAGCAAGGCAGGGATGAATATTAACTGCTTTGGAGGCTGCGATACAGGGGCCATGACAGTTAGAATTTTCTGCTCAAAATCCAATCCGGCTTTTTTAGCGGCACTATCAAATTTCGCATCATCAATAAGGACCGATTTATCTTTTACCAATAATTCAAGGCCATAAGCTTCAATGCGTTTTGCTCCTGTTGCTTCATTCCCGACAGTCATCAACGCGGTAAATGTCATCGGATCTCCGACTTCATTTTCTCCTTTTACAATCAGGCGAATTTCCGAGCCTGGAGTGGCCTTACCAACCACCTCAGTAATAGCGGTGGGGCTTTCTTCGGAAAATGGCGGCGCGATCATATCCATCCAGAACCCTGGTCGGAAAAGACTAAAGGCGACAAGAACCAGCAAAACCGATTCCCACAGCTTCGACCGCACAATGAAGTATCCTTGTGTCCCTGCGGTGAACAAAAGTATCGCCGCGGTCGCAATTACAAACACGACCGCTCCCTGCGTAATGCTTACATCGATCAATAATAATTCCGTATTGAAGATAAACAGGAACGGAAGCAGGGCTGTCCGCAAGCTATAGACAAAGGCAACAACACCGGTGCGAATAGGGTCTCCGCCAGAAACTGCCGCCGCCGCAAATGACGCCAGTCCAACAGGGGGTGTGACGTCCGCCATGATGCCGAAATAGAAGACAAAAAGATGCACGGCGATCAAGGGGACGATCAGGCCGTTCTGCTGGCCAAGGCTGACGATTACAGGTGCCAATAAAGACGATACAACAATGTAGTTTGCCGTCGTGGGCAATCCCATGCCCAGGATTAAGCTCAGGATAGCCGTAAAAATTAAGATCAGCAGAATTTGCCCTTGTGCCAGGAACTCAACCAACTCAGCCAGCACCAGACCGACGCCGGTTTGTGAAACGGTGCCAACGATAATCCCGGCTGCTGCAGTGGCGATGCCAATACCGATCATATTCCGGGCACCGAAAATCATGCCATCGATTAACTCTGAAAATCCCTGCGCAATTTTTCCGTCGGCGGATTCCTTGCGAAACATTGCAAACAACATGCGTTGAGTCAGCAGAATAAAGACCATCAAGATGACAGCCCAGAAGGCGGATAACTCCGGTGACAACCGTTCGATCATCAGGCACCAAATCAGAACACCGACCGGTAACAAGAAGTGCAATCCAGCCATGATTGTTGGCTTCGGTTCGGGCAGGTCTATGATCGGTGAATTTGGATCATCAATAACCAAGTCAGGGAAAGATGCGCATTTCGAAACCAACCAAACGTAAAGCCCAAGAATGCACGCCCCGGCAATCCAAGGCGTTAACTGTGCGCCGAATAGATCCCGTACTAAATTAATGGCGTAGAACGTTCCAAATGCGCCAATAACGATATTGCAAAGGACAATCGCGCCTGTTGAGAGGAGTTTCTCCCGTGTGCCTGGATGCGCTTTCTTATGGACCGAATTTAGGAGTCCAAATTCCAGTAAGACCAGAGCCGCGATCACCAACACGCGATTCATGTTACTGCCGAGCAAATCAAAAGCTTCGGACAAATAATACAACCCGCCCCCCATAGCGAGAATGGCAGCAAGGGTGATGCCAAATGACATCAAAGCTATTTTAGTCGGCTTTGGTTCTACCGCCCGGGGCAGACCCTGCATGTCCATCTTCATGGCTTCCAGATGCACGATATAAACGAGAGCGATGTAGGAAATGATGGCGGGCACGAAGGCGTGTTTGACCACAGCGAAATAACTGATATCGACGTATTCGACCATTAAGAAAGCGGCGGCACCCATGACGGGCGGCATAATCTGGCCATTGACCGATGACGCAACTTCAACAGCGCCGCTTTTTTCAGCGGAAAAGCCGACCCGCTTCATCATTGGAATGGTGAACGTGCCCGTTGTAACCACGTTGGCGATGGACGATCCAGAAATTAGACCCGTCATGCCGGAGGCGACAACAGCCGCCTTTGCTGGTCCGCCTCGCATGTGTCCCATAAGAGAGAACGCGACTTTGATGAAATAGTTGCCGGCCCCCGCCTTATCGAGCAGGGCGCCAAACAATACAAACAGAAAAACGAGGCCGGTGGAAACACCTAGGGCAATGCCGAAGACACCCTCAGACGATAACCATTGATGATCTGCAACAGCTCCGAAGCTGGCACCTTTCCAGGCCAGAATTCCAGGAGCATAGGGCCCTAAAAACGTATAGCCAAGAAACACTGTTGCGACCACCATCAAGGGGGGCCCCAGTGCCCGGCGCGTGGCTTCCATTAATATCACAATACCAATACACGCCATGACGATGTCGAGCGTATTTGGGTTTCCAGGGCGGTCTGATAATCTGGAGCCCAGCAAACTATCAATGAGGACACTGTCGAAAACGAAGAGATACATCGTCGCAATGATGCCAACGATCGCCAGAACCCAATCGATCAGCGGTATCGTATTTCGCGGCGAACTCTTGAAAGCCGGATAGGCCAAGAAAGTCAGTAAGATTGAAAAAGAAAGATGGATAGGTCGGGCTTCTTTGCCCGAAAAAACACCCCAGTGCAGTATGAAGGGAAAAGGAGATGCAATCCAAACTTGCCAGATCGACCAGATCAGCGCAGTCGCGGCGAGGAATTTAACAATATTTGCATTGTCGGGTGCGCGCCCGCCAGTATCGGTTGACGCAACCAGGTCATCAAGCTCATCCGAGCTCATTGGTCCGGTTGTTTGTTCCTCACTGCTCATAGCGTGTCCCCACTTAGTCTTAGAAATTTGAACAGATAATCAAAAAAGAAGGGGCAGTGGTTTGATCCACTGCCCCAAATTGTTCAGGCCTACTTCCAGCCTTTTTCTTTATAGTACCGTAAGGCACCTTCATGAAGCGGTGCCGACAGATTGTTGACGATCATATGCTTCGGCTTTAGATGAGCAAACGCTGGGTGCATCTTGCGGAAGCGTTTGATGTTGTCAAAGACGGCTTTAACGATTTGATAAACCGTATCGGCACTTGTCGCCGTTGACGAGACAAATGTAGCGCCAACGCCAAATGTTGTGACGTCTTTGGGTGTCCCTTTATACATGCCGCCCGGAATGGTCGCCATTGCATAGTAATCGTTGTCGGATGCAAGTTTCCGAACAACAGCATTGTCGACTTTGACGATGACTGAATCGCACGACGTGCTGGCTTCTTTAATAGAACCATTCGGATGACCCACAGTGAATACCATGGCATCAACTTTGTTATCGCAAAGGGCAGCGGATTGTTCGGAAGATTTTAGTTCCGAAGCTAAGGCAAAGTCGGACATTTTCCAGCCCATTTTTCCCATCAGAACTTCCATCGTGCCACGCTGTCCTGAACCCGGGTCGCCGACGTTGACGCGTTTTCCTTTTAGATCATCAAAGGATTTGATGCCGCTGTCAGCACGGGCAACAACGGTGAAGGGCTCTGGGTGTACGGAGAACACAGCCCGCAAAGCCTTGAAGGCGCCTTTGGGGAATTGCTTCGGTGCCGTGCCATGGTAACCATGGTATTGCCAGTCAGATTGTGCCACACCCATGTTGAGGTTTCCGGCGCGGATACCATTGATATTTTTCGTTGAGCCACCGGTTGTATGAGTACATTTGATGTCGTGCTTTTTGGTTCGTCTGTTCACCAATTTACAGATCGCACCGCCGACCTGGTAATAAACGCCGGTTTGTCCGCCGGTACCGATGGTGATGAACTTTTCAGCTTGAGCTGTCGGAGCAAGAGCCATCACACCAAATCCAAACACGGTCGCGATAGCTGCATTTTTGTATAGTCTAGTCAGTTCCATTTTTCCCTCCCTGGGGTTTGTTGTCGCCTTGGTATAACTTTGATCATCCCACAACGATATCCAAACACGTTTTGAAATCATCAGAATAAACAGGGTGCGACAGTCTCCCCTGATCGTTCAACTAAAATCTCATCTAAATTTTATGCGGCTGCTCCCCGTGCCTGCCAATTCGTTGCTGCCTGCTCCGGCGAAAGCTCGCTTGTCACGGCTTCAACCGCATCTGAAAGACGATCTGTTAAATCTTCAATATCTTCTTTACGAACGATATACGGAGGGGCCAGCAAAACATGGTCTCCGTGAACGCCATCAATCGTACCGCCCATAGGATAGCACATCAAACCGCGCGCCATGGCAGCAGCTTTAATTGCAGCATGTATTTTTAAATTAGGATCGAAGGGTGCTTTGGTCTCTCTGTTGGCGACAATTTCGATTGCTCGAAATAACCCACGCCCGCGGATGTGTCCGACAAAGCGATGATTGCCAAACCGCCCAACCAGGGCATCATCAAGGTCCCTCCCCCGGTCGACAACGGCAGTTAGTAAATCTTGGTCCTCAATGGTGTCTTGTACGGCCAGAGCCGCGGCGCAGGCGACCGCATGCCCCATATAGGTATGACTGTGTTGGAATGCCCCAGACCCTGTTTGAATTGCATGATAGATAGCGTCCGTGACTAATAACGCCCCGATGGGCTGGTATCCCGCCCCCAGACCTTTGGCGATGGCGATCATGTCGGGCTGGATATCTTCTTGTTCACAAGCGAACATCGTGCCGGTTCGGCCCATACCACACATTACTTCGTCCAGGATTAATAAAACCCCATAGCGGTCACAAATTTCCCGAATGCGTTTGAAATACCCGGGCACCGCCGTTGCCGCCCCCAAGGTCGCGCCGACAACGGGTTCTGCAAAGAAACCAGCTACGGTCTCTGGCCCCCGTGCGATGATTGAAGCCTCTAACTCGTCAGCGACCCGATTGCCATAATCGATTTCTGTTTCCGAAGTATGCTGTCCTCGCCACGCATGACAGGGCGAAATGTGGTCCACATCCATTAATAGTGGCTCATAAGGCACACGTCGGAATTGGTTTCCCCCGACCGATAAAGCTCCCAAGGTGTTGCCATGGAAGCTTTGGCGTCTAGCAATGAAATGCCGCCGTTCGGGTTGCCCGATTTCAAGAAAATATTGCCGTGCCAGTTTCAGTGCCGATTCTATGGCCTCTGATCCACCCGAAAGGAAATAAACCTGATCGAGATTTCCAGGCGCCTTTGCGGTCAGCTTATCAGCCAGCGTTTCCATCGCTTCCGTCGTAAAAAAACCACTGTGAGCAAAGGCAAGTTTATCCATCTGACTTTGCATCGCATGACGTACATTCATGTCAGAATGGCCTAGCACAGAAACCGCGGCACCGCCGGATCCGTCCAGATACTTGTTGCCGTCGGCGTCGTAAATCCAGATGCCCTCCCCGCGCACAGCGACGGGGAGTTCCGTCAGGGTCTGGCGATGAAACACATGCCCCATCAGTATACTCCGTCCGACAAACCAGGACCGTCACCAGAATTCCAATAAGTCCCGAACTTCTCTAAGTGATCTTCTGTTTGCTTCAGTCGGTCCACAGCTTGCTCACCGCCTTCTGCTACAAGATAGGCGACAATTGCTTCGGCCAGTGCCATGGCGGCGGCCAGGGAACGGAAAAATGACGGACTATCATTTGCGACAACAAATGATTTTCTGGCTCCCTGTGCCAGAGGGGATAAGGGGCTGTCCGTCATCGCGACGACGTCAGCTCCGACCGAAATGCCATGATGTGCAGCCCGAACGGTGCCCCGTGTATAGGCATCAAACCCAATGGCGATTAGGACATCTCCCTTTTGCAGGTCAGCCAAATCGTCCGCCACGGTTGCTGCGACACCATTGGCCAAAACGACATTATTTTTAAACATGCGAAAGGCGTAATGCAGATAGTATGCGATAGGGTAGCATTTACGCATGCCAACCACATAGATCCGTCGCGCCTGATCCAGCAACGTCGCAAGCTCGGAAAGGTCAGCGTCTGACGTGGATAAAAAAGTATTCTGTAAATTTAGGTTTCCGTTTTGCACAATTTCTTGCAGCAGGTCAGATCCGTGCGACTTGTCCTGATCATCACCCCGTGTCTGCAAAGTTCGAGCGCGATCAACGTAGCGGTCTCCGTGGGTGCGTAAGCGTTGTTGAAAGGGTTTTCGGAATTCTGCATAGCCGGAAAAATCAAGTTCCCGAGCCAGACGGACAAGTGTCGATGGTTGTATCCCCGCATGCGCTGCGACGGTCCGCATGGAATTAAGCGCTACATCGTCCGGCGCATCCAGAACATACCGTGCTGCCAATCTGAGTTGCGGGCTAAGCGATGGAAAAACCTTTTCCAACCGGGCTGTCAATCTTGATGTCTCGTTCATGCGCCCCATCCACACATTGATATAATCCGATCCGCGGTTTGATCCGTTAATGGACTTCAACCATGAGCCTATAGGGCAAAAATTACCTGTGCAACAAATGATTTATTAAATGAAATTTTAAATCATTTGTGTCATTATAAAATTTCTTCTCAGTGATTATCTGTTCCTTGTCGATTTAGTCGGAATAATTCCTATTCCCTAAATTTTTCGCCTTGTCCGCAAACATCCAGAAAGGTTCCCAGAGTGCTATGCTACCGTCCGCTGTCGTGTAATCATCGCTCCTCCCAACGCGCCCGTTATAACTTGAGTTGCTCTGCCCCCTACAAGCGGACATCAAATATGAATAAGCGAAACTGTAGATTTCGCATAAAAAAATTTATGCTGGGTAGCCTTAGACCTTGCTTCAATTTTTGGGAAAAGGATCACTACTGGCGAACAACTACTTTCTCTCGGGTAGGTGCATGTTGATTTTGCCTGCTGTACAATACCAGTCTGAACTTGGAGAACTTGTATGACATTGGTTACATGGAATGACTCATATAAAACCGGTATCGAGTCGATTGATTTTGAGCATGAAAAATTGATCAATGAAATAAACGCTGTTTGTGAGCGCATATCTGAGGGCTGCAGCGATGATAAAACATATACATTTCTAGCAGAAATCCACGCCATGATTGAGGCGCATTTTGCGTTGGAAGAAAAAATCATGCGTGACTATGGCTATGCCGAATATCCGCGCCATAAGCGTGATCACGACCAATTATTGGAAGACATTCGTGACATCATGAATTCAGTGGGTCATCGACACGACGCTGATTATGAGCATCTGCTGGCTGAACGGGTCGGCGATTGGTTCGGCCAGCACTTTGGAACCTTGGATCGAGACTTTCACTCATTGAAGAAGTAATTAACCTGCGCACGCTGAATAACGAATTTTTCTACTTTACAAAAAGCCCTTTGTTCGTGTTGAAACCGACTACCACAATTTGAGCGCCTGAAAGATCAATGATTTTATCATGGGTGTATGCAAATTTCTCAGTATCGCCATCATCGCTCATCCGGACTGTTAACCGGTGCCTGCCAACCGGTATTGGAAATGTTTGGTAGAATGCAGATGCGCCATCGCTCGACAATCCAGCGGGAGAAGCAGAGCCTTTATACAAAGGCTTGCCGTCAAGGCGAAGATCGATCCTAACAGGCCAACGTTCTCGCGGGCATGACAGGGCTGTGCGCATATTAGCGGCTAGTTTTGCCAGCTCTTTTCGACTTCTCTTTTGGCAGGCAACTTTACGCTGTCCCGGATGACTAAAGCTGAGTTTAATAAGAGCAAGGCCTGGTGCGATCGGCCGGTAGCTGGGCCAGACTGATAAGGCACCGACAAAAATGATGAACGCTAAATATGCCACGCTCTGACCGAGCAAAGCACTGATCGATCTTCGTCCCGTCTTTTCCGTTTCAACTTCTGTCCCGCCACCCTTGGCATATAACCGACGACGGTTTAGACGCTCAGTTTCCTCTATTTGAAGACGAGTTACATCGCCGTCCTTTCGGGTTCGGAAAAGTTCGCCAATACCTAATGTATATAATATCCAGGCAAACAGCGGACCGAATACAACCAACGGCAAAAGGACGTAATAGGGAAATCCACCTGAATCCATCATTCTGAATCCTTGTTCGAATTTTGAGCCATATTTTTAAGATCAGTTCTGAATTCCTCAACCGTGGCCTGAAACTTTTTTTCATCACCAAGTGCGCCCCAAAACGTGAGTAGCCGCTCGCGAGGTACCCGACGACGAAGATAGGGGTCCCGCTTCGCCGCTATTCTTTGTTGGGTCCAATTGATGCCAAATCGGTGGAAGCAATTACAGTCACGGCACCCTGACATGATAACCCCGTCAATCCCTTCGGCACTGACGGCGTAGTCTATAAATGAAGGCGGCAACATACCGATACACGGGAGACGAACTCCCACCATCTCGTCATTTGATAGAAGGTCTGTGGAGAGGCCGTGATCACAACCGAAAGCAATAAGTCGAGGCAGACTCTGGACCGTTTTTTTATTCAAATCTGCAATAGCCGCCGCTGTATCAGTGCGGAGCTGTGCAAGAGGAAAGTCCGGCAGATCAATCCCGGTGACGAGTTGTTCCTCCCGACGGAAGGGGGTGGAAACCGGGCAGGCTCCAACACAAATACCGCATCGCGTACACAGATCGGAATTTACATACGCTTCTTGTTCGAATGGCAGACCGTCGGTTCGGGGCCGCATGCTGACAGCGCCATAGGGACAATCTTCGTAACACCGCGCACAGCCATTGCATTTTTCTAAATAGACTTGCGCCGGTTTAGGGGGGCGTGCACGTGGCAGCCATGGCATTGCGAGCAATAGCAACGATACGCCGACTGTAATTGCCCAAAGCGCACCAGCCCCCCACTTATCGTAAAGTGGATAGGGGAATAAAAAGAACCAATCGAGGCCAAGATCAGTGGGCACGACTCCCAGGTCGGCCTCGCCCTGGCTGAGCGCTGGAAAAAAGACCGACAGAATTACAAGCGCGCTTAAGCTGCCAATCGCCAGGCCGCGCTTAGGATTCACCTTCGGACGTCCAATCCGAAGAATATGCACCCACATCAGGAACAAAAGAACCAATGGAACAAAGATATGCAAGAAAACAAGGAGCGTGAAAAAGCGGTCGTCCAAACTTCCCCGAGTTAGAAAGTTCGCAGCCACCGGCTCGCCAAATATCCCCAACCAGTCCAGCCACTCCATGGAGGCGACGGCGACATACTGAGCGAGCTTATCCCAGACCAGCCAATAGCCACCGATACCTGACATGTATAAAAACCAGAGCACCGGCACACCGGTAAACCAAGAGAACCACCGCACGCCGCGATACCGATCAAGAATGAATTCGCGGCCGAGATGCAAAACGGCTGTTACCACCATGGCATCAGAGGAATATCTGTGCAGACTTCGGATGATACCGCTGTAATACCACTGAGCGTGGGTCATGTGTTCAATGGATTGATACGCCCCGACCGCTGAGGTCTCGAAAAATATAAAGAGGTAGATTCCGCTGACTGCGGCAATCCAGAAAAAGAAAAAGGCCAGCGTGCCCAACTGGAGAAAGGGATTCCACGACGGTCCAAAGGCGCGGTCAAAAAGCGCTTCCACATCGCTGAGACGATTTTGCAGCACCCGCCTTATCAAATTATCCTCCAAACTTCCGCACATCGGAACCATCTCTCCTCAAACGGTTGAAGGAAAGATAATTCGCTTTGATTGTAATGAGTGATCAACCTATTAAACGGACCTATTGGGTGTGGGTGGTCCGCCCCGCCGCCATTCACGAACGACAAAGGTGCCGAGGATAAAGATAAAGACGATCCCCACACCGATACGAATAAACAGGCCGTAATCGAAGCGGTACCGTCCCAATAGAGGATCATAGATGGTACAAAAAAGCCGTATCTTTTTTACCAGATCATCGAGACTGGCGTAAGGGGCTGAGGTTCCAAATATCAGTTCCTTCATAGGTTCGACGAGCTGCGGCACGTCAAAATTTTCACCGTAAATTTGGCGATAAACAGTGCCGTCTTTATCCAGCACTGTTACCTGTGACAAATGATCAAACCCCTTCGCTGAGCGAAAATAAACGAACCCCAGGGCGTCCGAAACCCCGACGATGTCGGCGAGGTCACCGCTTAAGAATTTCCAATTTGATCGGCTTACCCCCCTTTGCTTGGCGTAATAGGCCATGCGCTTGAGCCCATCAACGCCAGCATCAAAGCCGATTGTGATGACGTTAAATGCGGTGTCCCCCAATATATCGAAAGCAGCCTCTGAGGCGTCCAAAAGTGTTTCTGTAATGACAGGACACGTGTTGAGACAACTGGTGTAGATCATATTGACGACAAGGGGTTTGCCCCGAAAGTCCGATAATTTTACAGCCTTACCTTTGCGATCTTGAAATTGGAAATCACCAACAGCACGGCCAATAGCGGCTTGACTGATGGCGAGGGCCTCTTCGGGAGATTTGGCTGTTTCGGTTTGCGCCTGGGCGAATGAAATGAAACTTAGGCCGAAACCTATTGCCAGGATCACATTAGCAAATACGCGGATTAAAATTATAGGTTTCATAATTTTTCAATATAAACCAGCGGGCGGCCCCTGAAGGACCGCCCGCCCAGGTCTATCTAAGCCAAACCCCATACACTCGCCAGATACTTCCAATTGACGAAGTAGTAGAGAATGAACGAAGCCAGGAAGATCATTGCTAACATGAAAGTACCTGGAACTTCCATCGTACCGGCACCGCCGTAACTGGCGACTGGTCCCGCAGCAATAGGTTCTGCTGCCGGTTCCGGAGCCTTGGCAACCTTGGGCTTACCCCAAAGGATCGTGCCGACCATGTTGAGGATAAAGATGAAGCCACCGACACCGGCGATAAGAGCCGCTACCCCATTCAGACCCATCATCAGATAGGCCGCTGCGGGGAAGTCATACCCCATCGTCGCGTCAGCGAACCCCATATCCCAATGTCGGCGCGGCACGCCAAGTGTTCCGGCCCCCATCATGAAGGTCGAAACTGCCGCCATGCCGAGCCCAAACATATAGGGCTGCCATTTTGCCAAGCCTGGCAGGAATAATTCTTTCTGCCACAGTGTCGGCACCAGCCAGTAGGACATGGCCATAAACGCCAAGGTCGTCCCCACAACCACGGTGCCGTGGAAGTGACCCGGAACATAGAGCGTGTTATGGACGATGATGTTGAGCTGTTCTGTCCCCATCATGACACCCGTAATGCCGCCCAAGAACCCGAACAACACAACCGATAAGGCAAAGGCTGAAAATACGGGATTGCCCCACGGTGCCTTACGCAACCATTCGAACAGGCCCTTATTATAGCCTTTCTTGCGCTGCGCTGCTTCGACTGCACCCGGTACCGTTAGTCCGTGGATCATGCTGCCCAATACCGCCAGATATAAAGCGTAGCTGGTGTTGAAGATTTTGTATTCGGAGCTTAGTCCCGGTTCCACCAATAGATGGTGCACACTGGCGAGTTGCAGGAAAAGAATGTAGAGCAGAAAGGCCGTACGGCTGACTTTTTCCGACAGCGGTTTAGCGTTGAATAAAATCGCCGCTAACGCGTACCAGATTGCAATCTGCGCAACGACGTTAATCTGCTGCGATGAATGGCCCATTGCCCACCAGATAACCTTGTACATAAGGGTGTCTATGTGACCGATGTAGCCGACCGACCAGAACAGAGTCGGGACTAAAATAATTGCCCCGGCGGCAATGGTGAAGACCGCAATGACCCCCGCCACCGTCGCACCAAATACCACAAGTGGAACCGATCCTTTATATGTTCGCTCCTGGCGGGCGATCACCAAGGTGCCAAAAAATACAAAAGTTCCCAACAGTGCACCAACGGCAAATACGATGATCCCGAGATAGAAATCGGGTGCCGCCTGCATCGGAACATATGATGTAAACATGACGCTTGAGTCGCCCCGCAGAACGGCAACGTTGGTCACAAGTGCGCCGATGAACATCATCCAATACGCAACCCATGCGACTTTAGGTGCCGCGAGTCGACAATTTAAAAGCACCGCCGAACAAAAATACAGCAGGGCAATTTCGAAGAAGATGATCCAGACTAAAAGAACATCAAGACCATGCGCCGTCAGCGCCATATAAAACAAATCAGCGGGCAGTAAGTGAACTGCCGGCCATCTGGTAAGAGCGACGGAGATACCAAACAGGCCGCCGATCAAAAGGAAAACCACTGCGGTCACAGCGTTCCATTTGATCAACTTGTCAGCCTGCAAACAAATTTTAAATCCTGTATCAGGACATATTCTGAATTGTGCGTTTGCCATTATTCCATACCCCTACTTATCGACCACATACATTTTACCCGCCATAGTGTGATGGCCGATGCCGCAGAATTCATTGCAAATAACCCCAAAGGTACCCGAAGAATTTGGTGTTATTTTTACAACCATTTCGTATTCAGGATGGATTTGAAGATTGATATTTTCGGGCAACAGAGAGAACCCATGCTGCCAATCAAGAGACGATAAATGCAGCCTGTAAGATTTCCCTTTTTCTAATTCCAGTATTGGCCACCACTCCCATAACCGAGCCAGCATATAAATGTCACTGCCAGCAGGGGGGCGAACAACTGGGATATCTGTTTTAGGTTCTGTCCGAACCGTATATTTCTTAGCGAACGCTTCAGTTTTTTGAGCGTACACCTCTGGTACAACTTTATAGGCCTCGTTGGATAGATTTTGGTTACCCGCGATATGCCAGTACGGCATCATGAAGAACATGATGAGACACCAAACCAGTGCAATGGTTATCCAAAGAACTTCTGAGCGTTCGATAGGTTCATTCCACCAAACTCTCTTTTCAGGAGGGAAAATAGACATGAAAGATTCCTTTAATTATTGCGCGAGAGGTATGCTTGTAATCTCCATTACACCCCAAAGGATGTAGAACACCGTTGGGAACGTGACCCCCATAAAAAGGAGTAGAAATGGATTATCCAAAATTTGTTGCATGAACGGGATGTGCTCATCGTCGTTCTCATCCGGACCTGTAGTATTCGTATCAGTATCAGCCATGGGCATTTTTCCTCTCATCATTTTCCACTCGATGCGAATGGACAAACCGGCAGCCTGAAGTGGGCCACAGAGTCGGGAGCTGATCCTTGACCGAAGTCAATTATGCTAATTGGAATTTTTGAAATTTGAGAAAAATTTTTTGATCTAGAGCCAAGGCTGTGCGGCTTTATCAATCATCAGAGCGACGAAGATCAGGAACAGATAAAAGATCGTGAAGAAGAACATCGGTCGTGCCTTGGATGCGGGATCATCGGTGCGGTCATCCATGCGCCAAACGCGGATGGAATGGCGCATCAGGCCAATGCCGAGAAGGATTGCCGCCGTACCATAAATCGCCCCGGCCATGCCTGTGAAGACAGGGGCCAAGGTCAAGGG
>JABJKH010000038.1 GCA_018660465.1 Rhodospirillaceae bacterium | reverse complement strand
TTCCAAGAAAGTTAAAACCAGCGAAGAAGTTGCCCAAGTCGGCACCATTTCTTCAAATGGCGACACCTCCATCGGCGGCATGATCGCCAATGCTATGGAAAAAGTCGGCAACGAAGGCGTCATCACGGTTGAAGAAGCCAAGAGTCTCGACTCCGAACTTGATGTCGTCGAAGGCATGCAGTTCGACCGGGGTTACACGTCGCCTTACTTCGTAACCAATGCAGACAAGATGACTTGTGAGTTGGAAAATCCGTACATCCTGATCCACGAAGCTAAGTTGTCCACGCTTCAGCCGCTTCTGCCGGTTCTGGAAACAGTCATGCAGTCCAGCCGTCCTTTGATGATCATCGCCGAAGACATCGAAGGCGAAGCATTGGCAACCTTGGTTGTTAATAAACTTCGTGGCGGATTGAAAATTGCTGCCGTTAAAGCTCCTGGCTTTGGCGACCGCCGGAAAGCCATGCTGGCTGACATCGCCATTCTTACCGATGGTCAAGTCATCAGCGAAGACCTTGGCATCAAATTGGAAAACGTTGACCTGACCATGTTGGGAACGGCCAAAAAAGTTTCCATCACCAAGGACGACACCACCATCGTTGAAGGGGCGGCTTCCAAGAACGCCATTTCATCGCGCTGCAACATGATCCGTAAGCAGATCGATGAAACTTCTTCCGAATACGACAAAGAAAAACTGCAAGAGCGTCTGGCCAAGTTGGCTGGTGGCGTTGCCGTTATTCGCGTCGGTGGTGCAACTGAAATCGAAGTTAAAGAGAAAAAAGACCGGGTAGACGATGCCCTGAACGCGACCCGCGCTGCTGTTGAAGAAGGCGTGGTTCCAGGTGGCGGAACGGCTCTGCTGCACTCCACCAAGATCTTGGCGAAGCTAGAAGGTGCCAACAACGATCAAAGCGTTGGTATCGATATTGTCCGTCGTGCGTTGCAATCTCCGATCCGTCAGATCGCTGAGAATGCTGGTTTCGACGGCGCGGTTATCGCTGGCAAGGTACTTGAAGGCAAGGGCGCAACCTTTGGCTTTGATGCTCAAGCCGGTGAGTACACCGATCTGGTCAAATCTGGCATCATCGATCCTGCTAAGGTTGTTCGGACCGCGTTGCAAGACGCTGCTTCCGTTGCGGGTCTTCTGATCACGACCGAAGCTATGGTCGCTGAAAAGCCTGACGACAAGGGTGCTGGCCCGGCCATGCCTGACATGGGCGGTATGGGCGGCATGGGAATGTAATTTCCCCGCTAGCCTGCCTGATAACTTGGTCGTTAAGATCAAAAATTGGGGCTGTCCTTCGGGGCAGCCCCTTTTTTTTGTCGTGAGCCGGGTTATGATCTAAGTGTGTACCAAGGAGATGTTCATGGCGATGCTCGCGGGTTACGGTTTATTTTTGATCGATAAGATTTTGCCGACCGTGCCATCGCGGGCAAACATGCTTAGTCTTTCACGGATGAGCATAGGCTGGGATGTTGATGACCTTCTTACAAACCTAAATCAGCGCAATCAGGAATATGATGGTGCCATTTTGGAACAAATTCGTTCTATGGGGGGCAGATTTAGCAGTAAGGAATTCTTCGAACTATTGGGATTTAAAAAGTACGACGATTTGGATTTTGATGATTCCGAAGGTGCCACTATTATTCACGACATGAACACGCCGGTGCCTGAGGCGCTGCATAATTGTTTCGATTTTGTGTTCGAAAACGGCACCCTCGAACATATCTTTGATATTAAAACCGCGATCAGTAACGTTGCCCGGATGGTTAAGGTTGGAGGTGTGGTCTCGCACGGATCGCCACTCGATGCTTTCAATCACGGGTTTTATAACTTTTCGATCAATTTTTTTAATGATTTCTATCGGGCGAATGGGTTCGATGATTTGGAATTTTACGTTGTGCGCTATTCTTCCAACTGGCGTCATAATCAAAAAGTAAACGTCGAGGCGCTGCCTTACACCTTTGATGAATTTAGCTTCGACCCAGGAATGTATACATCTGAATTAAATAAGGCGTACATCGCCTGCCGGGCGCAAAAAACTGAGCATGTGTCGAAGATAATATCACCAGTTCAAGCAGCCTATGACCGAAACAAGGGACATCAGAGCCTGCTTACCAAATGGTAGACGCCAAAAGTTGCGCAAATCGGATTGTCGGGTTACATGTTGCCAAAGAATTCATTCGATCAAAGGAGCGATCCCATGCCTGAGCAAGGAACCGTTGAAGCCGATCTGACCTATTGCGTTGATACAGGTGTAAAACCAGTCAACGAAACATTTGGCGAAGGCAATGTCGAACGAAAATATACTGGCACCTTTTCCAGTCATAAGATGGCGATCAGCGATGGCCGCAAAGTCCGTGATCAATTCTCACTGGAGGTTCACGGATTTGAGCTGGTTGATCATGAAACCCAGGTAAAAAACTTTTTAGATGAGGACGAAATTAAGTCGGTTTATTACCCAGAGGTTGAACAACTCATCAAAGACCAAACGGGCGCATCTCGGGTCGTGATCTTCGATCATACGGTTCGCATTGGGGACGAAGAAAAACAATTGGCGCACCAAGTGCGTGAACCGGTTCTGAGAGTTCATAACGATTATACGGATTGGTCAGGCCCGCAACGGGTTCGCGATTTGTTGCCACCGGATGAAGCTGATGAACTTCTCAAGCATCGGTTTGCCATCGTCCAGGTGTGGCGCCCCATTCAAGATGTTTTGAAGACGAACCCACTGGCGATTGCTGATTCTCGTAGCCTTGAGACCTCAGACTTGATCGTATCGGAACGGCGGTATCCCGACCGGGTGGGACAGACTTATCAGATTACCCATAACCCGGATCACGAATGGTTTTACTTTCCGAACATGACGCGAAATGAAGCCATTGTGTTTAAGGTCTATGAATCGGAAACAGATGGCCGGGCGCGCTATACCGCGCATACATCTTTCAATGATCCGACAACGCCAGCAGGTGCACCGCCTCGCGAAAGCATAGAGATGCGTACGCTTGCGTTCTTCGCGCCGAACTAAGTGACGGGAGGCATGTGGCCGACTGAACTTGTCTTAATCGTCGCGGCAACATTTATCGTTGCTGGGATGGTGAAGGGCGTCATTGGCATGGGGTTGCCGACAATAGCCTTGGCTGCATTAACTGCGATGCAGGGGCTTGGCGATGCGATGGTACTTCTGCTTGTCCCTTCATTTGTGACAAACTTTTGGCAAGCCTGTGTTGGTGGCGCGCACCGCGAAATATTTAGGCGGTTTTGGTTGTTTCTGTTGAGCGGCGCGGTGTGTACTTGGTTTGCCGTTGGATTGATTGAAATGACCGATGCAGCCCTTCTGTCTGGATTGCTGGGGGTGTCCGTAGTGGTCTATGCGGGGTATGGCTTATTCGGGCCAAGCCTGCCAAAACTGGGACCGAGTGAACGCGGAATTTCATTTGTCATGGGATCAATGAGCGGTGTGTTGAGCGGTTTGACTGGGTCATTCACTTTGCCAGCGGTGCCCTATTTTCAAGCCCTTGCCCTGCCCCGTGATTTTTTAATTCAACTCATGGGAACTTGGTTTACGGTTGCGACGCTTATTCTGGGCTTGGCGTTGCAGCGGCATGAATTATTACCGTTGAACTTGGGTCTGTTATCAGCGGCCGCTGTGGTGCCAGCAGTTATTGGCATGGCAGTCGGCCAAAAAATTCGCAAAAGATTATCAGAAAAATTATTCCGCAAGGTGATGTTTGGGGCACTGTTGGTGTTAGGTTTCTATATCACCTGGGGAGCCGCAAATTCTTACATAGTTTAATGAGCCGCGTGACGAACCATCTCGACGAAATGGCGCGCTGCAGAGGAATGATCGACCGACCTGCACGCTAAGTTGAGCGGCGCCATCAATTGGGAATTTGGCGAGAGCGAGCGATAGGCGACCCCGGTCATTTGCAACTGACGCAAAGACTCTGGCACCAGTGACACACCAAGCCCGGCAGCAACTAGGTTCAACGTCGAGAGAATGCGCGGTGCCTCCTGGGTAATTTGCGGTGTGAACCCGCCCTTGTGACACGCGGCAATAATGGAATCGTAAAAGCCAGGACCGGTTCTCCGCCGATAAAGAATAAAAGGTTCAGCCGCCAGTTCGGCAATTTCCAACGGTTTGTTTTCGGCCTCAATGTTTGGGGGTGCCAGCGGGTGATCGTTTGGCAGGGCCGCGAACATTTGCTCTTCCAGCAATTCATAGACGGCCAGCCCTTGGGAGTCTGATACAGGAGAGCGAATAAACGCGGCGTCGAATTCTTCAGACCGGAGCCCGGCAACCAGCTCACTGGTCCCAGCTTCTTCCAGGACCAGGTTCACCCGGGGGTAGCGCTCGCGGAATTTTCGAATGATATCGGGCACAAAAGGATGAAACGGCGCAGAACTGGTAAAGCCGACGACGACGGTTCCCTGTTCGCCACGCGCCGTTCGTTCCGCCTTGGCGCGGGCTTTTGAGACCTGAGCCAAGATGATCTGGGTGTCGGCCAAAAATGACCGGCCCGCGTCAGTTAACTCTACACCCCGCGGTTTTCGGCGGAAGAGTTGGACGTCCAATTCCGCCTCCAGAGCCTTAATTTGCTGACTCAAGGGCGGTTGCTGAATGCCAAGGCGCTCGGCGGCCCGGGTGATGTGACCTTCCTCGGCTACCGCCAAAAAATATCGAAGATGTCTTAATTCCATACCATATATTTAACATATGGATTTTGATAAAACCAGATATTTAAAATATGAAAATGGCGGCGTACAGTCTCGCCAACGCAAAATTGCGTAAAAAAATTAGATACCTAGGAGGACTTAAAATGACTGCCGTTGACTCAACACCTGAACTTGTCGCTAACGTTTTTAAGACGATGGCACGAAATCAAGATATTGTGCGCGACCGACTTGGCCGCCCGTTGACCCTTGCTGAAAAAATTGTGCTGGGCCATTTGGATGCGCCTGAGACCCAAGGTTTAGAACCCGGAAAAAGTTACTTGTCGCTACGTCCCGACCGTGTCGCGTTCCAAGACGTGCTGGGCCAAACCGGGATGCTGCAATTCATGCAAACGGGACTTGAGCGGGTGGCCGTGCCAACGACTATCCATTGCGACCACTTGATCCAGGCACGGGGCAATGGTGCACAGGACTTGGAAGACTCAGTTTCGGAAAATCAGGAAATTTATAATTTTCTGCGATCTGTCGCGGCTCGTTATGGCGCCGGATTTTGGGCCCCAGGTGCCGGGATTATTCATCAGGTAAATCTTGAAAATTACGCTTTCCCGGGGGCCATGATCATCGGCACGGATTCACATACACCAAATGCAGGTGGCCTTGGTGCGTGCGCGGTCGGGGTGGGTGGCGCAGACGCTGTCGAAGTAATCTCAGGCCTGCCGTGGGAGCTGTTGTACCCGCGCCGAATTGCGGTCTACCTAACTGGCCAGTTAAACGGCTGGACGGCGCCGAAAGATATTATTCTCTACGTCGCCGGAAAGCTCGGCGTCTCTGGGGCGACTAATGCGATTGTCGAATACATTGGCCCGGGGACTGAGACAATTAGTGCCACCGGCAAAGCCACAATTACCAACATGGGTGCAGAGCTTGGAGCAACGACTTCAATGTTCCCCTATGATGAACGCATGGCAAAGTATTTGCGGGCGACCCACCGTGAAGAACTGGTGCCGATTATCGAACGATCACGTGATTTGCTGACACCGGATCGGGAGGTCGTGAGTGATCCTGAAGCGCATTACGACCAAGTGATCGAACTCGATTTAACGACGCTGGAGCCCTATGTAGTTGGACCGCACTCGCCGGATCGTGCGCGACCTATTTCATCTTTAGCCAAAGAAATAGCCGATCCCGCCAACGGATTTGTCGAGGATATTTCCGTGGCCTTGATGGGCAGCTGCACGAATTCTTCGTATGAAGACATGAGCCGGGCGGCCGATATTGCTGAGCAGGCCAAAGCGCGTGGACTAACCACGTCCGTGCCCTTTCTCGTGACTCCAGGGTCAGAGCAAGTCCGGGCGACCATTGATCGTGATGGCCAAATGGCGTCACTGACAAATTTTAACGGAACAGTGCTGGCGAACGCGTGTGGGCCCTGCATCGGGCAATGGAAGCGGGCGAAGGCGATGGCCGGCATGCCCAACACCATCGTCACATCTTACAATCGGAATTTCCCTGCCAGGAATGACGGACAAGCGACGACAATGAATTTTATTGCCAGTCCGGAAATTGTGACGGCGTTTGCCCTTGCCGGGCGTCTTTCTTTCAATCCGCTTACCGATGCGCTCACCGATACAAATGGCAAAAGTTTTCACTTATCGCCGCCCCGCCCTGCGCCTGAAGTACCCGCCAACGGTTTTGACCGGGGGCAGTCGACATACATAGCGCCGCCAGAAGATGGCTCCGCTATCGAGGTCAAGGTTGATCCGACAAGCGAACGTCTGCAAGTAATGATCCCTTGGAAACCTTGGGACGGAAGCGATTTTGTAGAGATGCCTGTTTTGGTGAAAGCAAAGGGTAAGACAACAACGGATCAAATCTCTCCTGCTGGCCCGTGGCTTTCACTGAGGGGACACCTCGACCGCTTCAGCGATAACTTATTGATGGGAGGGAACAACGCTTTCACAGGGGAGGTGGGCAAAGGATTAAACGTGCTGACGGGCGAAAAGGGTCAGGCATTTTCTAAAGCTGCGCGTCATTATCAATCCCAAAACGTGAAGTGGATTATTATAGGCGACCAAAATTATGGCGAAGGCAGCAGCCGTGAACACGCGGCCTTATCGCCCAGGCTCTTGGGCGGCGTCGCGGTCATCGCCAGAAGCTTCGCCCGCATTCACGAATCTAATCTAAAGAAGCAAGGTCTGTTGGCGCTGACATTTAAGGAGCCAGATGACTATGAGCGTATCCAAGAAGACGACCGAATTGGTCTTGTTGGCTTGTCTGAACTATCCCCTAACCAGCCGGTTGAATGCCGAATTACGCACGCCAACGGAACCCATGAAGTTATATGGCTTAGCCACTCGTTCAGCGACTCTCAGCTTGAGTGGTTTCGCGCGGGCTCGGCATTGAATTTGGTGCGTGATAAAACGAACAAGAGTTAAGACATAAAAAAACGCCTCCCGGAATTTACTCCGGGAGGCGTTCGAAGAGTTAAGGTGTTAGGCTGCCCGAATATCGGCCAGGAAAGTATTCACTTCACTGCTTAGGCTTTCAGCCTGTTCGGACAATTCATTGGAAGCACCCAGTAACTCTTGAGCGGAGCTTCCGTTTTCCGTTGCAGCTTGACTGACACCGGAAATGTTCGTCGTTACCTCTTCCGTGCCGCCCGCGGCTTCTTGAACGTTGCGGGCAATTTCGTTGGTTGCAGCGCCTTGTTCTTCGACGGCAGAGGCGATGCTGGAGGCGATCTCATTGATCTGACCGATGGTGCCAGTAATGTTGCCAATGGCACCTACCGCATCTTGAGTTGCAGACTGGATCGCACCAATTTGGCCGGAGATTTCTTCGGTCGCTTTCGCCGTCTGATTGGCCAAGTTTTTAACTTCGCTCGCAACAACCGCGAATCCTTTGCCGGCGTCGCCAGCTCTTGCAGCTTCGATGGTTGCGTTCAGCGCTAGGAGGTTTGTTTGTTCGGCAATGTCAGAAATCAGGCCGACAACCTCACCGATCTTATTGGCCGCTTCTGCCAATCCTAGAACTTGTTCGTTCACCCGTCCTGCTTCGGTGACTGCACCTCCGGCAACATTGGCGGATTCTGCAACTTGGCGGGAGATTTCATTTATCGAGGAAGAGAGCTCTTCCGCTGCCGTCGCGACCGTTTGAACATTTGAAGATGCACGTTCAGCGGCTTCTGCCACCATACCAGCTTGACTGGTCGTCTGTTCCGCAGTTGCAGACATCGATTGCGAAGAAGACTGCATCTGGGTTGCAGCACCAGAGACTGCAGTAACAATGCCGCCGATGGATGCTTCGAACCGATTTGCCATATCCAGGCTTGCTGTGCGCTGTACTTCAACAGAACGTTTCTCAGATTCTTCTTGTTCGACTTTAAGGCGTTCGGTTTCGGCCAAGTTTTCTTTAAAGACAAGCAAAGCGCGGGCGAGAGTGCCGACTTCGTCTTTATTCTCAGTCGCTGGAACCTCAACGTCCCGTTGACCGTTCGCCAGTTGCGATGTTACTTCAGAAATATTTGCCATGGGCCGTGTAATCGACCGCATCACCAGGACGCCCAAGCCAAGCAAAAGGCCGACGGCAACTAAGAAAGTGACGATTAGCAATGTGCCCACAGTTTTCCCAATCGCATGGGCTTCTTGTACCGAGCGCTCCAGTCCTTCTTTCGCAAATTTATGAAGCGCCTTGCTGGCTGGCCCCATTTCTTTGTAGATGGCGCTGAGACGTTTAACGTCGGGGATCATTGACAGGCTAAGCGCACCGAACTTTTTCATCTCTGACTGATAGCTATCCATCAAGGACGTTAGTTCTTTTTTATCCTTAGCTGAAACTGTCGTCTTTGCCAAAATGGCGTCAAATTCGGTCCGTCGTTTTACAATTCGGCCCAAGTATTTTTTGGCACCACGCATCATGAAGTCTTTTTCATGGCGGCGCATCATCAGCATCTTGACGGTTAAGGCATCAAGCTTCATTGCTTTCAGCTTTGTTTCAACGCCGTGCACGGCCTTCCGCAAGCTGCCTTTTAAACCGGACTTTTCGTTTAGCCCCAGTTGTTTGGTTTTGTCCGCAACCTTCAGAATTTGCACTTTATGTTCGTTCAGCTTTCCAATGACCCCGTCGATACTTTTGACAGCACCTGCGGCCTCAGGAATGGCTCTAATCTCTTTCAAGGTTGCAATCGCCCGTCCGTGGTCCTTGGCGTAGCTTTTGATGTACTTCATATTCTTCCGAATAATGAAATCCTTTTCACGGCGGCGCATCATCAGGGCACCTTTGTCGGATTCAAGAACGCCAATTTCGACGCGGCTGAAGGCTTCTTCCCGCGCGACGGCATGTGCAACTTTTTTCTCGCCGTAGATGTTAATGATTTCTGTGATTCCCAATGCAACGACGCCGAGCGCGATTAAAAATCCAATTCGCCAGGAAATTCCGATGTTCCCGAGGAAAGTCTTGTCGCCAGTACCAGTGTTCGTGACGGCGTCCGAGACGACGTCGGTTTCTTGATCAGACATTTTAATAGTTCCTTAGAATCAGTTGGTTGTTTAAAAGAAGTCGAAATTCGATAGTAATTAAGAGAAAACTTACGCCGCATGCACCTGAGAGTGTTCTTCAGGCCACTAAATATTGAACGCGAACATAGGCGGCTATTATTTCCGCAATATTTCCGCGAATTCGGGGAAATATTATCTTTTGTTTCAGCGGGAGGATGTAAAGTTTTGTGTTTGTAGGATTATCTACGTGTATATTATTTGTATTGGTTATTAGTATTTCCTTGCGTGAATTTCCAAAATTGAAAATCAAAAATTCTTGGTTCAAAACGAACTAGAAGCGCGCAAGGGTCTGGTTTCCTGCGGATTATTGATTATAACGGTCACACCTCAAAAATTCTGATCATTGGGAAGGTTGATCACCATGTATAATTTGCACCTCACGGCGGAACAGATTGAGTTTCGCGATACCGTGCGCAGTTTCGCGGCAAACGAAATTAAAGAGGCCGCCATTCTGCCTGCACGTTTGGAACCTTTTGAAAAACCGTTGATGATGGACTTGCTGAATTCGGTTTCTGAATTGGGCCTAAGGACTTTGACGCTTTCGGAAGAAAATGACGGCGTCGGCACCGACACGATGACATCTTGTATCGTTCTCGAAGAACTGGCGGCGGGTGATATTGATATTGCCACGGCACTGGGACAAACCGCGTTACTTGGACAACTTCTGTTCGACAAGTGGGCGTCGGCGTCCCAACGCGAAATATTTCTTTCTCAATTTGTAGAAAACGAGCAGTTCCACCTTGCGTATGCAGGTCAGGATGCGAATGCGTTGGTCGGGTGGAATTACTATGAGGACCTTCACCAAGAGCCGGGCACGCAGCCGAAAGCCACCAAAGAAGGCGACGGATGGGTCATCGACGGATCAATTGGCTTTGTTGCAAATGCACCGATTGCCAAGCTTCTGATTATTCAAGTGCAGACGGATGCGGGGTTGAGTGCATTACTGGTGCCCAGTGATACCTCCGGCCTAACGATCCACGAAGCAGCAGGACCTTTCGGCGAAGGAACCGTTCAGTGGCATCATGGCTGTGGCGCACAGGTTGACTTTACGGGTTGTAAGGTGCCGCTGGATAACGAAATTCAGAACCCTGGTGCCACCAATGATTACGCCGTTCAGGTTGAACTGCAACGGGCGGCCATTAACTTGGGCCTGGGTCAAGCGGCTTATGATACTGCCGTTGATTACACGAAGATGCGGCGCCAAGGCGGACGCATGATCGTTGAACATCAGGCGATTGGCGACATGATTGCGAATATGGCAATTAAGTTGGAACTCGCGCGCACGATGATTTGGAAAGCAGCTTGGGTAGCCGATCATCCAGAAGCCATCTCGGATCATAGCGTTCCTGATTTACCTTTGCATACGATGGCCAGCGTTTATACGGCTGAGGCTGTACACGAGGTCACACTTTTAGCGGCTGAATGCTTTGGTGCCATGGGGGTCATGCGGGACATGCCGCTGCAGAAATTCGTCAATGACGGATTCATCATGGCCCATTCCGACACCAATGATTTGGCCACAAAGCTGCGTATTGCTGAGGTGATTGTTGAATACGAACGTTCACGGGCGGCATAACGATTAAATTTATATTGAGAGACTGACGGAGACCTTTCATGGATTTTTCACTGAATGAAGAACAACGCGCTTGGCAAATGAAAGCGCGTGAATTTGCAAAGAATGAAATACGACCACTTTCGATTAAACGCGATCAGATCCCGGGTCCTTTCGATCCGTGGGACTGGGATATCATCGAGAAAGGCTCGAAGCTCGGTTTCCGCACCATGGCCGTTCCTAAGGAATGGGGTGGCGAAGGCACGGACTTTGTGACCCAGGCTTTGGTCATGGCCGAACTCGCCAAGGGTGACAGCGCGATGTCGAAGGCCTTCAGCCAGAATTGGAAATGGAGCCACCTGATTGCGAACGCGTGTAGCGATGATCAGAAAGAACGGTTTCTAAAACCATTCCTTGCCGACCATAGATACGTAATGGGGCGCGGGATTACGGAACCCAATGCAGGGTCCGATAACCGCATGCCACCAGAAATTGATCAGAAGGCCGGGTACCGGCTTCATGCGGAACGCGATGGCGACGAATGGATTCTGAACGGCGAAAAATGTTTCATCGCCAATGGCAGTGTCGGCTCGCTTTTCTTTATCGATGCACGGACCGACCCGAATGCAAATATTAAAGTCGGCGGTACGCTTTTCTTAGTCCCCAAGAGCACACCTGGGTTTCGCATTGGCAAGATTTTCAACAAACGCGGCTGGCGATTCTATCAGAACGCGGAACTGATTTTCGAAAATGCCCGCGTGCCGCATGCAAATGTCATCGGCAGTGTCGGCACAGGATCGGTTAAGGCCGGCGGTGGCGACACCACAGGTGGTGACTTGTTCGGTGATCTGGAACTTTCATCGAACGCCATTGGGGTCTGTGAAGACGCCATCGAGATGACTCTCAAATACGCTTATTCGCAAAAGCGTGGCGGAAAGCCACTTATCGATAACCAATTGGTGCAGCTCAAAATTAATGAGATGAGCATGCTGACCGAAGCCTTGCGTTCGTTCGTTATGCGGATTGCCTGGGAGCATGATCAGGGCCAGCGCTCTGCCACAGGCGTTCTTGCCGTCAACTATTCCACGGATGTGATCCAACGGGTGACACGACTGAATATGGAAGTCCATGGTGCGGAAGGCTGCATGATGAACGCGCGGGTTGATAAGCTGGTGCGTGACGCCATGGTCTGGACGCATCTGGCGGGCGATACAGTGTTGCGCATGAAGGCGGTCTCCAAGATTAAACCACCTGCTGAGTGAAGGGTTCCTAAGAAATGAAAATTGGTGTCTTGCCGGGCGATGATATCGGCTATGAAGTTGTCCCTGAAACCGTAAAAGTCCTGACTGCGGCAGCGTCCCGCACCGGGCTTGATGTCGAGTGGATTAACCTGACAATTGGTAAAGAGGGACATGAGAAACACGGCGACACGACACCGGATGTCACTGTCGAGGCCTTGAAAGAAACCGACGGTTGGATTCTCGGGCCGATTGGCCACAGCGCCTATCCCAGAAACGATCCGACATGGATCATGCCGCCGATCCGGAAATTATTCGATCTTTATGCCAGCGTGAAGCCGGTTAAATCCTATCCGAATATTCCCTCCGTTCACAAAGGTGTCGACATCGTCTTCTTGCGCGAAGTGACTGAAGGCATGCAGTCGTGGGATACGACGGTCAGTGGGACTGGTGAGTTTCGCCCTAATGATGAAATCTCCATCGGATCGCGGGTCATTACCCGTAAGGGGTCCCGCCGGGTTGCCTTGGAAGCCTTTAAGATTGCCCAGACACGGGAACGCAAGAAGGTAACCGCGGCTCACAAGGAAGGCGTCTATCGGCTGACCTGTGGGATGTTTGCAGAAGAATGCCGCAAGCTTTCCGACGAATTTCCAGATGTCGAATACAACGAGCTGAACATCGATACGATCGCGGCTGACCTGGTGATGCATCCTGATCATTTTGATGTCGTGGTCACGACCAATCAGTTTGGTGACATCTTAACAGACTTGGGCGCTGGACTTGTTGGTGGGCTCGGGCTTGCGCCTGGCCTATGTGTTGGCGAGAACCAAGCCATGTCGCAAGCGACCCATGGATCTGCGCCCGATATTTCAGGGAAAAATATCGCAGATCCCTACGCCATGATCATGTCCGGAAAAATGCTGTTTGAATGGCTCGGCCGTCGGCATAACGAACCCAAGGCGTCACAGGCTGCTGATCTTATTGACGTCGCAATGGAAAAGGTGATTGCTGAGGCAAAGACCTTAACCGGCGATCTTGGCGGAACGGCCAGTACTCAGGAAATGGGCGACGCAATCGCGGAGGCTGTTGCCAGCAGTTAAAGCTGCGCTACTTGTGAACGAACCTGCTCATCCGAGCGTCCTTCGAGACGCCGCTGGCGTGGCTCCTCAGGATGAAGAATCTTTTTGAAATTAAATTAAATCTTCATCCTGAGGAGACTGCAACGCAGTCGTCTCGAAGGACGTGGCGGTGTCTAAAGCCCCATCACACGGCGTATGTGGCGGTCTAAGTCTTCTAAGGTTGCCGGTTTGACGATGAAGCCGTCGATCTTATGGATGCGCGCTTTCTCAACGTTACTGTCGGTGTCCTTGCCCGTCAGAATTAGGATCGGCAGCTTCTTGTATTCGGGGACGGTGCCATAGCGCACCCGACGGACGAATTCATAGCCGTCCATTTCAGGCATTTCGATATCGCAGATGACAAGGTCAATATTTTTCGGATCCTCAGCCAACTTATTCAGGGCTTCCGCACCGTCGCCTGCCGTGATTATCCGTCCGACGCCTAATTTTTCTAAAATTCGCATGACGAAGCGCTGGGAGAATTCTTCATCCTCCACAACAAGGATATTAATGGACTTGAAATTATTTTCTTCGGTCATTGCTATTAACCCTTAATCTTAACGCATCCCCGTGCATTCGATGACTTCCACACTTCCTTTGCCCTTGATCTCTATGCCACCAAGAGATTTTCCTTCGCAGTTATCTTGAACCTGCATCCAAGAATCATAGGTCATTGTGATTGTACCCGGTCTACCAGGGCCGGTCATGCGTGCGGCGGTGTTTACCGTATTTCCCCAAACATCAAATTGGTACTTATCATGGCCAACAATACCGGCAACGACGGGGCCTAAGTGAACACCAATACGAACCTCCCAATTGGGTGCCGTCTCACGGGCGGCTTCAATCATATCAAATCCTGCCCGAACTGCTGACAAAAGTGGATCGCCACAGGGGCGTAGCAATCCTGCGGACGCCATGAACTCATCGCCGATGGTCTTTATTTTTTCCATATCGTGAGAGTCTGAAATATTTTCGAATTTTTCAATTAAGTTCTGGAGACCGTTTACAACCTCTTCCGGTGAATGGCTTTCGCAAAAGGACGTAAACCCGACAATATCACAGAACAGCAGCGCCACGCCCTCGTAGCGACGGGGATAGACATGACCGCTGGATTTTAACTCACTGGCAGCGGCGGACGGCAGAATAACGTTTAGCAGTTCATCAGACCGTTTTTTTGCCATTTTAATTTCATTTAGAAAAGATGCCTCGCGGTCGCGCATTGCTTTCTTTTCCAACGACGCCCCCACCCTGGCACGCAGTAAGACCGGGTTAAAGGGTTTAGGAAGGTAATCTTCGGCACCCAACTCGATACATTTCACAATGCTATAAATATCTTCGACAGCGGAAATCATAATGACCGGTATATTTCTGAGACGCATATCTGCCTTCAGATGTTCTAGTACTGCATAACCGTCCATTTTCGGCATGTTGACATCAAGAAATATTAGATCAAAAGCTTGTTTCGTCACCAATGCGAGAGCCTCGCGCCCGTCTTCGGCCGTGGCCACGTTTTCGTATCCTTCTTCATTTAGATGCCGAACGATAAGACCGCGATTAAAGGGCTCGTCTTCGACAACAAGCAAAGACACGTCGTGGTTCGTCATTTCAAAGGTATCTCAGAACTGTTTTAGGCGGTCGGGGTCAATTTGAGGAGAGTTCAGTGCCAGTACCAACCTGCTTTCTAGAGCTTGCTTTGAAACAGGCTTAACAAGGAACCCGTTAATTCCCGCATTTACAGCATCTTGAACATGGGCTTCGTCGCTATGTCCGGTGACCACAAGAACGGGGATGTCTCTATGCTCGATCTTCGGAAGCGTGCGGAGTTTTTGGACAAACTGAAAGCCATTGAACTCAGGCATTTCCAAATCGCAAATGATGATGTCTAAGCGTCTACGTGACTGGAGAATGGCGGTTATTCCCTTGTGTCCGTCTTCGGCTTCGACAACGTCCTTTATGCCAAGGTCATTTAAAACCCTAATGATCAACTGGCGCATGAACGGCTCATCATCAATCACGAGAATTCGCAATTTAACAAGATCAATGGTGCTCATTATTCTCCCCTCTTCTAGCACGCCGGTTTGTACACCGAAGAAAAAACTGCAACACTCCACAGGAACGATGCGGTATTATCGCTGGCCTCTCTGCCCGTCAGCAGAATACTAGGCTCGTGAAATTAATACAAATAAAGTGGGACACCCTCTAATATTTGCGCCACATCCATTGTACACAAATTAGTATATTTTGGGTGAAATTTAAGGAGAGAGAAAATTGGCTTCGGTTCAAAAAGTAGTTGGCGCGATCACACAGCTGGTTTTTGGAAAAGATCAGAAGGCGAGTGCGACTAAAAACAAACGCCCGTCAAAGGTAACGGAGGCGCGCCCCGAAAGATCTAAGTCGGCAAGAAGTGAGTCCAAAGTTAGCTCGGATCAAAAAGAACTGTCGTCTCTCACTAAACTTGAACTGCATTTAAACAACCTTTCTCAGAAGGGCGAAGTAGCAGTAGCAGGCAAAGTTCAGGTTTTGGTATTAGATGAATTGCGGAACCGCCTTAAGTCGGATTGGGACCGCTTGAGTGACCGGGTTAAGTTTATTGTCGAGAGTGCCATTAAAAAGCACATTGGCGCAAAAGACATGTTTTGTCCCTATGGCGAACTAGGATATCTGCTTGTCTTCGCCAATTTAACGGAAGACCAAGCGACCTTAAAATGTGTTCTCATCCGCGAAGAAATATTCAAGGTTCTTTTCGGTAATTCCGATTCTGACGACGTTGTTAGTTCAGGGGTTTTTAAACAGGAATTTGTTCAGATCATAACGGCTGTTACGTCGGTCTCGAATGAAATTGAGCTTCGCCCCCTTGAAGATGTTGATGGATTGTTCAATCGCCTTCAGAAGGCCTCAGAAAATAGTGAGCCCAAACGAAAGAAGCCGGATCAAGACATGGTTCTTAGTGAAGATCAGGGCTCGGCTAAAGATAAGGACAACAAATGGGTCGAAGAGACCGACGAAGGGGCAGACGATACGGACGACACTGAAAGCCAGCAAACTTCGAGTAAGAAGGCTGATGCAAAGTTAGCAAACTGGAAAACAGATCAAGTTAGTGAGGAAGTTATTTTAAAGCCTCTCCAAGGTCTGGAATATGTTTACAGACCGCTGTGGAATACCGGATCAAAAAAAGTCAGTTATCTTGTCGCGTTGCCGAGTCGGAAGCTTCCAAGTGGACGGTTGGCTGTCGGTTACGAGGCTGTTGGACGCGGCATAAATGAGGGAACGTATGTTTCTTTAGATTTAGAGGTCCTGTCAAATGGCCTCAAGATGACCACATATTTGGGCTCTCTCGGTGCCGGGGCCAAATTAATTATCCCGGTCCATTTTCAAACATTGGCCTCCGCCCACTACCGGGGTGACTATAAGGCAGCTTGCAGCAAAATTCCTAAACACCAGCAGAAAGATTTGGTTTTTGAGATTATTGGAATTTCGCGTGGTATTCCCAGGTCTCGGTTACAAGAACTGGTAATGGGAATTCAACAATACGGCGACGCGGTTGTGATCCGCATGGAGATTGAAAACCCGGAATTTTCAGAGCTTAAACATATCGGCGTTAATTTAGTTGGGTTCTCATTAGACGAAAAAACTGTGAATGACGAACAAGCCCTAAATTTGATCGGGAATTTCGTGAACGCTGCTTCTTCTGTCGGTCTTCAAGTCTATGCCGCTGGAATACCGTCGAAGAATATTTCTACGATGGCGATTGGTTTAGGGGTGTCGTTAATTGGTTCCCCCTTCGTGTCATCGGCAGCCGATATTCCTGTACAATTTAAGGAATATAATGTCGCCAACTTATTTGGCCATAACGTTTATTAAGCTCGAATTTAAAGTCCTGTTCGGTTGCCAAGAACTTCAGTAAGAGTTTCTTGCGTGATGGGTTTGGTGATGTGGCCGAGCACATTCATTTGCCGATACTTGGCTATCCCTTCGGCAACGAGCAGGATTTCTTCATCAGCGCTACTTACAATAACGATAGCTCCGGAATAGTTCCGATCCGCTAAATGGCGAAGGAGCTCCGCACCCCCCATATCCGGCATGTTGAGATCAACTAACAGGACATCTGGCTGGGTGGCTGCGTTAAGGCACGGTCACTGGTTAAGGTTGTCGATGGCCTGGCGGCCCTCGGGTACGTTGAGAATTTTCCGGGATTTAATGATCGAATTTCGGGGATTGGCAGAACATCTCGATGTCAAGCCAATGAACCCTTTATCGGCAGGCTTCAGGATGAATTTGGGTTTTCCCCGGAGCTGCTGCAGCATAGTGGAGTTTTTGAATTAATTCGTTTGAAAGATTGCGATAAAAATTTGATCAATTACCCGGAGACGCCCCAGACGGAAGCAATGCGGGCTAACGTCTCAGCATACAATGAACGGCTTCGGGGAGCGTCTATCGGCCTCTCCGACGATGGACAGGTCCGAGCGGCTACAGCCAACCTTCATGTGTCCTGATATAGGTTATATCAGTCACCCAGGCTTGATCCGGCACCTCTACATTGAAGGCCCGCGCTAAATGATTAGGAGCGACAACCGCTGGTTTGCCACCATAAAAGCCAGCTTTGCGTTTA
>JABJKH010000037.1 GCA_018660465.1 Rhodospirillaceae bacterium | reverse complement strand
GTCGGATTAAAGGATTGGTCGGTATGCCAGGCTTGGCCCAAGAGTTTCGGCGCTCCGGTGTCGGTTTTTACTTGGTTTGAAACGTAGGAGACGATGGGGCATTCCGGCACTTTATATTGCGAAAGATATTGTTCCATCGGATCGCCAAGTATTTTGGCAGCTTCTAGGAATTGGTGAACCGTGATATCTTGCCCGCGAAAGACGAGCACGACGTTTTCAACGAAAGCGCGGTTAATTTCTTCGGCGGTTTCCGTATCTATCGATACAGCAAGATCAAGCCCAATGACCTCAACGCCGAGGCCGCCTGATAAAGGTTTGATCTCATAGGTCATGAAATTATCCCCTTAAGATTGATCAGCCCAAGTGCTCAGGGCTGTTCCCAATTCTTTAGCGGTCGCGGCGTCAATGTCGAGGATTGTAAATCTGGATCCTTCGCGAATTCGTATCCGCATGACTCTGAGGCCGGTTTCATGAACCACATCTTGCAGGACGATTTCTCGGCCATACGGCGCCTCAAGCTTGGTTACTTCACGTATTGTTTCTTCACTCATCAGAGTCGTCACAAATCTCAGGGGCTTTCTTGCGTCTTGAGAAAGTACTTTTTCTGGTTGAGAAAGCGATCTCCAGCTTGGTTTGCCAATCACGCGGGGTATCTGGAAAATCCGGCTTAAAATCGAATTCCATCAAGGTCATGCCACGTTCCCCCAAAGCCGTGACGACTTTTAAAAGGTCGGCAAAGGTCACGACATCATGATTATGAATGACGATCTGGCTCAAGGGTATGATGTTTGAATCTTCATCCATTGTTGGCAGTCCTTGGTTAAATTTATAATGGCTCTAAGTATTAGCGATTCGATCAAGATAATAAACCCGATAAATGAGACGTTTATCTTCCGGGCTCAGATGGTCTTTGAATTCCGTCCGGTTATGGAGAACATTGTTGCCAACCAATCCTGAGCCTGGTTCCAATTTTACCCTAAACACAAATTTGGAATCGCTATTGAGTGTTCGCTCAAGAAATTCTAAAGCAGCTTTTACACGTGGATCATCCAACCATACCACAAAAGATTTGCGGGCCGTATAACGCATGTGGAGGCCGTTGGTTTTTGGATTAATCGATATCGCTGGGCCAGATTGTTCAGGACGAACAACCTGTCCGTTTTCAAGGTTAGCCGGGATTGTCAGCGCATTGGGCCGCATCAGGCCGTCGATAAGCTCGGGGTCTTCGTCGCGCAAAAGCATATAAGCGATTTCAGGGTCGAGCAGATGATTTATACCACCCTCAGCTGCGCCACGCACACAGTGTAAGATAAAGCCATTGATCAAATGATCTGCATCGTTATAGCAGCCATCCGTATGCCAGCCGAGGGCGCGGTCGGTGTAGGGAATATATGGGCTCTTTTCACCCTTGGATGCGACCGTAATTTCACTGACCCCATCTTCTTTGGTTGTTAGCGGGCTGTCGATCCGATTGAGGCCGAGGCTGGCCCCCAGATCAATCGGAATACTTTTTTCTTCACCGAGATTTTGGGGGGCAACGTATATCGCCATATTGGCCTTGCGACATATTTGAGTAAGAGCCTCAATCTCATGATGAGTTAGCTGTTTTGGAATGCCAACATCTACGCTTATGTCCTCAATGTGAGTGGGGTAGCCGCTAAGTTTCTCCTCTCGCCAACGCGCATAAACGTCGCTGTCTTTTAGGTTGGTAGGGAGGGGCATGAACAATCCCGTCAGGCGGTTGAAGCAGATTCCTCACATAAGCTAATCAACCGAATGAGTCTACGTTTTGATTATCATTTTTGTTAAACTTTTAATCAAAGTGAGCAATAAAATACACAATATAATAGTAGTATAAAGTTATGCACAATTAACGTCGGTATTTAATTAGAAAACACTGTAAAATTTCGGAATATTTTTATATTAGAATTTTCTTGATTACTGTTAAAAATTAATTGTAGAAATAGCCTCAAGTTGGGCAAAATAGTCTGAAAACTGGCTTGAAGTTTTAATTCTAAATCTTACGTGGTAGCTAGTTTTAAAAACAGGCACGGCGTCTAATAAGAGGCCGAAAGGGAGAGTTTCCGTGACCAAGAAAAAACATGAAACACCGTTATTGGATCAACTTAAGGGTGGCAAATGGCCGAGCTTTGTTGATGGCTTAAAGCGATTATCCAATGACGACGATAAGCAATATGCGCCGATGATGAATGACCTGCTTGGACAGTTGGAGCATTCATACGATACCAAGCTCGGTTATTGGAAAGGCGGCACGGTTAGTGTGTTTGGATATGGCGGTGGCGTCATTCCACGGTTTTCAAAAGTCGCTGAGGAATTTCCCGAATCGTCCGAGTTTCATACTCTACGTGTTCAGCCTCCTGCGGGCATGCATTACAGCACGGACCTCCTTCGCAACATGTGTGACATTTGGGAGGAGCACGGATCAGGTTTGATCGCGCTCCACGGCCAAAGTGGCGATATCATGTTCCAGGGCTGCACGACCGAAAATGTACAGAAAGCTTTTGATGGCTTGAACGAAATTGGCTTGGACATGGGCGGTGCCGGGCCAGCCTTGCGGACCTCAATGAGTTGCGTCGGTCACGCGAGATGTGAGCAGTCGTGCTATGATGAAGTGCGCGCCCACCGGACAATCATTAATGCGTTCCTGGATGAAATGCATCGGCCGGCACTTCCTTATAAATTCAAATTCAAATTTTCTGGCTGCGCGAATGACTGCGTAAACGCTATACACCGGGCTGATTTCGCGGTGATTGGCACCTGGCGTGACGACATGAAAATTGATCAGACTGAGGTCAAAAAATATGTCGAGAATGCGGGCCGTAAATACACCATCGACAACGTTATAACCCGGTGTCCGACTAACGCGTTGAGCCTCAATGATGACGACACATTGGAAGTTGATAATGCCAGCTGTGTCCGCTGCATGCATTGCCTCAATGTCATGACCAAGGCGTTGTCGCCGGGTGACGATAAGGGCATCTCTATTTTGATGGGCGGCAAGCGGTCTCTAAAAATTGGCGATCAGATGGGAACGGTCATCGTTCCATTCATGAAGCTTGAGACCGATGAAGATTTTGAGAAACTTGAAGAGCTGTCTGAAACCGTCATCGAGTTCTTTGCCGAGAACGCGCTTGAGCATGAGCGTGTTGGTGAGACCATCGACCGGATTGGCCTGCCCAATTTCCTTGAGGGAATTGGTGTTGAGATTGATCTCAATATGCTCAATCACCCGCGGACAAATTCCTACGTCAAAACTGACGAATGGGACGAAGAGGCTGCGAAGTGGCGTGAGCGGAAAGCCGCTGAAAACATTAAAACAGCTGCAGAATAGGACACAGGACATTGCTAGATAAACCAGACCAACCACGCCGTCCTGAAGAGCACGGTGTTCCGGATCCTTTTCCCTACATGCATCCGGTTCTCAAAAATAACTACGGCAACTGGAAGTGGCATGATCGGCTACGCCCAGGCGTACTGCACCATGTGTCCCACAGTGGTGAAGAAGTCTGGACCGTTCGGGCTGGCACGCAGCGCCAGATGGATGTTCACACGATTCGCAAGCTGTGTGATATTGCCGATACCTTTGCAGAAGGTCATGTCCGGTTTACGACGCGCAGCAACATCGAATTCATGGTCAGCAAAGTGGATATGGTTGGCCCTCTGATTGATGCGCTGGAAAACGAGGGTTTCCCGATTGGCGGGACCGGCAATTCGGTTTCAATGATTTCGCACACGCAAGGCTGGCTGCATTGCGATATTCCCGGCACCGATGCGTCTGGTGTGGTGAAGTCGCTGATGGATGATCTGCATGAAGAGTTCATTAAAGAGGAAATGCCCAACCGGGTCCGTATCACCACATCATGCTGCCAGATCAACTGCGGCGGCCAAGGTGATATTGCGATTAACGTGCAGTACACCAAGCCACCCGTGATCGATCATGACTCTGTTGCCAATGTTTGTGAACGCCCGGCAGTTGTCGCCCGTTGTCCTGTTGCGGCGATCCTTCCAGCGTTGGTCAACGGCAAACCGTCACTTGAGGTCGATGAAAAGAAATGCATCTGCTGCGGTGCCTGTTATGCGCCGTGTCCGCCGATGCAAATCAACAGCGAAGAATCGACCAAGATTGCTGTTTGGGTTGGTGGTAAGCATTCCAATGCACGCTCCAAACCAACCTTCCATAAGCTCGCGGTGGCAGGATTGCCGAACAATCCGCCCCATTGGCCGGAGGTCAACGAGGTGGTGATGAAAATCCTCTATGCCTATAAAGACAATGCTCGTGATTTCGAGCGTCTGGGTGAATGGATTGAACGCATCGGTTGGACGCGGTTTTTTGATCTCGCGGATATCCCGTTCACACGATTCCATATTGATGATTTTAGAGGTGCACGGGAAAGCCTGAACGCTTCTGCGCACATTCACTTCTAGGCATTTCTAGGGGCATTAGTTATTCGGCGGAGAAATATAAAGTATGAAATTAGGGATTTTGGTCAACGAGGGACCGTTTACCCATCAAGCTTCCGATTCAGCGTATCAATTTACCAAGGCAGCCTTGGAAAAAGGTCACGAAATAGTTCGGGTCTTTTTCTATCACGATGGTGTCAATAACGCGAATAAGCTTTCTGAGCCACAAAGTGACGACCGTAATCTTGTCGCACTCTGGTCCGAATTGGCCGAAGAGCATGGAGTCGAGCTGACAGTATGTGTCGCAGCTGCGATGCGCCGCGGCATCAAGGATGAGCTATTGGCCGCAGGGTTCGTAATTTCGGGCCTCGGCCAATTGGTTGAAGCTGGAATAGTTGGTGACCGGCTTGTCACGTTCGGCGATTAGAGGAACGAAGTGATGGATGAATACGAAGACGATGAATTCGACGGCCCGGTTAAGAAGTTCATGTTTGTGAACCGCAAAGCGCCCTATGGCACGGTTTATGCGCTTGAGGGATTGGAAGTCGTTCTAATCGCGGCAGCGTTCGATCAGGATGTCAGCATGGTATTTGCCGACGATGGCGTGTTCCAAATAAAGAAAGAACAGGAAACCAGCGGCATCAATATGAAGAATTTCTCTCCGACGTTTCGTGCACTTGAAGGCTACGACGTGGAAAAAGTTTATGCCGAGAAAGAATCATTGGAGGCCCGTGGGTTGAGCGAAGATGATTTGGTGATACCGGTCGAAGTCTTAAGTTCCAGCGAGCTTGCCGAGTTAATGGACACGCAAGAAGTCGTGATTACGTTTTAGGAGAAACCCTTGGCATTATTACATACGGTAAATAAATCACCCTTTGAGAGGAATGTGCTCTCGGACTGCTTGCGTCGCGCAAAGGACGGCAGTGCCGTTCTATTGATTGAAGATGGCGTGTACGCGGCGTTAGAAGGGACCTCAGCGACTGATGAGATTTCAAGCCGCACGGGAAGCATAAACTTTTTTGCCCTGGCACCGGATATCGAAGCTCGGGGATTAGGAAAAAAGCCGCTAATTGATGGGATTACTCTTGTTGATTATGGCGGTTTTGTTGATCTTGTGGAAGAATATAGCTCTGTTCAGTCCTGGCTTTGACAGACTGAAGTTGAAACGAAAGGAATTTATAAAATGGATTACAATGTAAACGATCAGACCATCGGTGCTGATGAAGAAGGCTACATCACTGATATGGGCACCTGGTCAAAAGAATTGGCCGATCAGAT
>JABJKH010000036.1 GCA_018660465.1 Rhodospirillaceae bacterium | reverse complement strand
GCAAATGGAAGCGGCTTTCTTGGGATGTAGCGATCAACGAAATTGGCGACAAGATGCTTGCGGTTCGCAAGTCTTCTGGTCCTGATTCCGTATACTGGCTTGGTTCTGCCAAGTTCAGCAACGAACAGGCTTATCTGTTCCGTAAGTTTTATGCATTCTGGGGCTCCAATAACGGTGACCATCAGGCGCGTATTTGTCACTCAACCACAGTTGCGGGTGTCGCGAACACCTGGGGCTACGGTGCAATGACGAACCACTTTAACGATATGCATAATTCCCGCGCTATTTTCATGATTGGCTCTAACGCGGCGGAAGCTCATCCAGTTGCCATGCAGCACATCTTGAAGGCAAAGGAAACCAACAATGCAGCGTTGATCGTGTGCGACCCGCGGTTTACCCGCACGGCTGCGCATGCTGACGAATTTGTCCGGTTCCGTCCTGGCACTGACGTTGGTTTAATTTGGGGCCTTCTGTGGCACATCTTTGAAAACGGCTGGGAAGATAAAGCCTTTATCCAACAGCGCGTCTACGGCATTGACGAAATCAAGGCCGAAGTAAAGAAGTGGACACCAGAAGAAACCGAGCGTGTTACTGGTATTCCTGGTACGCAAATGAAGCGCGTCGCCCGGACCATGGCCAACAACCGTCCTGGTACGGTGGTTTGGTGCATGGGTGGTACCCAGCACACCAACGGCAACAACAACACACGGGCCTACTGCATCATGCAGTTGGTGTTGGGTAATGCTTCCAAGCAAGGCGGCGGCACCAACATCTTCCGTGGTCACGATAACGTTCAGGGCGCGACGGACTTCTGCGTACTTTCGCACAGTCTGCCGGGTTACTACGGCCTTAAGACAGGTTCGTGGAAGCATTGGGCACGTGTTTGGGATGTGGATTACAAATACTTACTGGGGCAATTTGCTTCCAAGAAGTTGATGGAATCCAAAGGCATTCCGGTGTCTCGTTGGATCGATGGTGTTCTTGAAAACAAGAAGAACATTGATCAGCCAGACAACACCAAGGTCATGGTATTCTGGGGTCATGCTCCGAACTCCCAGACTCGTCTGCCGGAAATGAAAACGGCCATGGAAAAGCTGGATATGATGGTCATTATTGATCCATATCCAACCATGTCTGCTGTCATGTCCGATCGTAAAGACGGCATTTACCTGTTGCCGGCGGCAACCCAGTTCGAAACTTCTGGGTCAGTCACCGCGTCCAACCGGACGTTCCAGTGGCGGGAAAAAGTTATTGAGCCGATCTTTGAGACGAAGCCGGATCACACGATCATGTACCTGTTGGCTAAGAAGCTCGGGTTCGCCAAGGAGATGTTCAAACACATAAAGGTCAACAAAACTGAGCCGTTGGTCGAGGACATCACCCGCGAGTACAATAAGGGCATGTGGACCATTGGTTATACCGGCCAGTCGCCGGAGCGGATCAAGGCTCACATGAAGTATCAGCACACCTTCGATAAGACCACGTTGCAAGCCAAGGGCGGACCGCTCGATGGCGAGTACTATGGTCTGCCATGGCCGTGCTGGGGTACTCCTGAGATGAAGCACCCAGGGACGCCTGTTCTTTATGACATCACCAAGCCGGTTGCTGAGGGCGGTCTCGCCTTCCGGGCGCGCTTCGGTGTTGAGCGTAAGGGTGTGAACTTACTGGCCGAGAACGCCTATCCTGTTGGATCGGAGATCAAGGACGGTCACCCTGAATTCACCATGGCGATGCTTAAAAAACTTGGTTGGGACAGTGATCTGACCGCCGAGGAAAAAGCCATCATGGCGAAGGGTGTCGGTGATAAGAGTAACTGGAAGACTGACCTATCAGGCGGTATCCAACGTGTTGCCATTAAGCACGGCTGTGCACCATTTGGTAATGCGAAGGCCCGTTCGGTGGTTTGGACCTTCCCGGATCCGGTGCCGTTGCATCGCGAACCACTCTATACCAACCGGCGTGATCTCTTGCCGAAGTACAAGACGTACAAGGACAAGCAGGCTTATCGTCTGCCGACCAAGTACGAGAGTATCCAAAAAGTGGATCACTCTAAGAACTTCCCGACAATTCTTACGCAGGGACGTTTGGTCGAGTACGAAGGTGGTGGTGACGAATCTCGTTCCAACCCATGGCTGGCTGAGTTGCAGCAGGAAATGTTCTGCGAAATCAACGTCATTGACGCTAATAACTTAAACGTCAGAGACGGCCAGGATATTTGGGTGAAAAGCCCAGAGGGAGGCAAGGTGCTCGTTAAAGCGATGGTCACCGAACGTGTCGCCCCGGGTGTTGCCTTCATGCCATTCCACTTTGGTGGACACTGGGAAGGCAAGAGCCAGCGAGATAAATATCCGGAGGGTACGGATCCATATATTTTAGGTGAAGCATCCAACGTTTGCGGGACTTACGGCTACGATTCGGTCACGCAAATGCAGGAAACCAAGGCGACATTGTGTCGCATTGAAGCAGCGTAGGGAGCTAAAACAATGGCAAGAATGAAATTCCTTTGTGATGCCGAGCGCTGTATCGAATGCAACGCATGTGTCACTGCGTGTAAGAACGAGCACGATGTACCGTGGGGAGTGAACCGCCGCCGTGTGGTTACCATCAACGATGGTAAGCCGGGCGAACGGTCCATTTCAGTCGCGTGTATGCATTGCTCGGATGCCCCGTGTATTGCGGTGTGTCCGGTGGATTGCATCTACCAGACTGAGCAGGGCGTCGTCCTGCACTCCAAGGACCTGTGTATCGGTTGCGGCTATTGTTTCTATGCTTGTCCGTTTGGGGCGCCTCAGTATCCCCAGGCTGGCAACTATGGAAGCCGCGGCAAGATGGACAAGTGCACCTTCTGTAACGGTGGACCTGAAAAAGATAATTCCAGTGCCGAACATCAAAAGTATGGCCGGAACCGTCTTGCGGAAGGCAAGCTGCCGATATGTGCGGAAATGTGCGCAACGAAAGCGCTTCTCGGTGGTGATGGGGACATTGTTTCCAACATCTATCGTGAGCGTGTTGTTGCACGTGGCTTCGGCTCCGGTGCTTGGGGTTGGGGTACTGCGTATCAACTGAAGGCGCGGTCGTAAGCGTCTAACGAGGTTGGGAGGCTGCGGCGTTTTCCTGCCGAAAGGTAGGGCGCTGTAGCCTCCGCACCCGTTGGCCTTGCCTGTGTGTTGTTAGGTTGGTGAAAGTATAGCCTGAGTGAAAGAGGGACGGTCGTGCCGCTATATATCCGGTGCGGGAGCGTCCTTTTTTTGGATGCGAGTTACAGTATCAGTAATCCTTGGTATTAATTGAGTTATTCGATTTAAAGGGTGGGGAAGCATCATGAAGTGGACGATCTTGCGAAGAGTTTTTGGGGGCCTAGGCGTCGCATTGCTTATTTCGTACGCGGCCGGCGTCGGGTTGACCGGGTCGGTAATACTGGATGTTTCTGCAACCCAGGCGCAGTCTGGAGGCAATGTTCCGGGAAAAGTGCGCGGTACCTTTAATCCGACCGATATGTGGAGTGCGGTCAACAAGGGTGGCATCCGCGGGACGGTTTCTATTCCGGACAAGCAGGCAGGCCAGCTAATTCAGCGCAATGGTGATCAATGGCGGAGCAACCGTACTAAATATATTTATACATTCGGCGGGTACCTTTTGCTCGGCGTCTTCATTTCCTTAGCGATATTTTTTGCGCTTCGGGGTCGAATACAGATAGATGCAGGTCCATCGGGTAAAACCATAGAACGGTTCAACGCGCTGGAACGGTTCACCCACTGGTTGACGGCTTCGTCGTTTTTAGTCTTAGGGCTGACCGGCCTAAATCTTCTTTACGGTAAGACTGTGTTGCTGCCGATTATAGGAAAAAGTGCTTTTGCCAATCTGGCCATGCTGGGGAAGTTGACCCATAATTATATCAGCTTCGCCTTTATGCTGGGCATCACATTGATGCTGGTCTTGTGGATCAAGGACAATCTTCCAGACCGGCATGATCTTAACTGGCTGGCCAAGGGCGGCGGATTGTTTGTTAAGGGCGTACATCCGCCAGCTAAGAAATTTAACGCTGGCCAAAAATTTATTTTCTGGGTTGTGGTTCTTGGCGGAGGCTCGATCAGTCTAACTGGAATCACACTCCTGTGGCCGTTCCAATTTGAACTGTTTTCAAGCACGTTTGCCTTCTTGAATATTTTCGGCGCGGGACTGGATACTAATTTAAGTCCGTTGCAGGAAGTCCAATTGTCGCAGATGTGGCACAACGTTATGGCAATGCTGGTGCTCGCACTCATGATTGCGCATATTTATATTGGATCGCTGGGCATGGCGGGCGCGTTTGACGCTGTCGGTACGGGCCAAGTAGATGAAAACTGGGCTAAGGAACATCACAGCCTGTGGGTCGAAGAAACCAAAGCTCGGGATGCGCCGGCTGAATAGCAGTGCTGAAATTTAAAAAGTAAAAAGCGGCAGCCTAACGAGAGGCTGCCGCTTTTATATTGTCCGCTCGAAAGCGAAAATTCCAAACTTGGTCTAAACGAAACTGGCTATAATCGCTATAACAACAGCGCTCGCCATTCCCAACCACATTGAACTCATAATATCCATGCCCCCGTAACAGTATGAACTGACGCAGTCATTGTACTCTGTTCGCAGGCGAATTCAACTGCTGGCAATATAAACGCATCGAATCATAAAAATAGGCCAAGCGGTTTTTCTTTAATGAATCCTGCGTTCAATCCCCACCATTCGCGTGCGACGGATGCATAAATTTCACGAAAATGGACGCGGTATTTAAGATTTACACCGTCTAAATCGTCTAGAGGGGGCTGCTCACCATAGAAACCGCCTTTTACTTTACCGCCAAACATAAAGTGAGGTGCTGCCGTGCCATGATCTGAGCCTGAACTGTTATTCTCAAACGGGCGCCGCCCAAATTCTGAATAGCTCATCACCGTGACCTTATCCCACAATCCCTTGGCCTTCATAACTTTGGCAAAGGTTGAAATGCTGGTCGCTATTTCTGTGAGCAATTCTGTATGCAGAGGCTCTTGTCCAGCATGAGTATCAAACTTTTTGATCGTTAATTTAAGAACGGGTGTTTTGACCCCGGCGACCAACAAGCGGGCAGCAGTTTCAAACTGGGCTCCTATTTTCGAATCGGAAAATGCTAGGCCCAATTTTACCGTTCTGATCTGTTTGGCAATCATTTTGTCTGCAGCTGATTTAAGATCGCGCCGTTGCTTAAGAATATGAGATAATGCGCTATTCCCCGTTTGAGAATTGCCAGGCTTTATGCGGCCCGCTTGTTTTAGAAACTTCTCCGGATTTTTATTTAATGTAACGACCTTGGTTTTATCGCCTTCAAGTGGTCCAACTGAATTATGCCCAAGATTAATTCCATCGGCAGCAAACTCGGCGTTTGGTTTTGATTCCCGGAACAACTGAGTTATCCAGCCATTTTCCAAATATTGATCAGCGTCGGAGGCTGAATTCCAAATATCAATGCCTCGGAAATGCGAGAGGTTTGGATTGCGATAACCGACACCCAAAATCACCGCCATTTGCTTGGCTTCCCAGAGGGGCATCAAAGGAGAAAACGCCGGATGAAACCCAAGTTTCTCACTGTGTTTTAAAACTTTGTCGCGCGGAATAGCGATGGTCGGACGCATGTCGTAGTAGGTTTTATCAGCAAAGGGTACGACTGTATTGAGCCCGTCATTGCCGCCTTTGAGTTCCAATAAAATCAACGTGCGATCCCAATTTCCTGTGGACGCATGAACTGGAAACGGGAGCAGTTGGACACCTGTTCCAACGAGCGCCGGCGCGGCGAATGAATATTTCAGGAAATCACGACGATTCATCATAAACTTCTCATTTCACCTGATAGGCAGGATCAAGCAGCAAGTTGCGAATAACTTTGGGCCCCTTACCGACAAATTTTTTCTGCATCACAGGCTCAATCGCTAGGATCAATTTTTTAAGGTATCCGGGACGGGTCACTTCACGCATTTGTAGAGGGGCTGGATCAGCGGACCCAAAGAGTCGTCTGCCCTTGTTCATCGCCATCGAGCCAGTATTTTTACTGAATTTCCTGATGCCCTTGAAGGCTGCTTGCAAAAATTGTGTTCGACGTAATGTCGTTGTCGATGAAATCCATGCCGTGCCGCCACGCCAGCCTTTGACATCCGGTGGATCAAACACATTTTGTCCAAGCCGCTTTTGATGGTTCCATACCTTTTTATATTCAGGAGGCTTCAGGCCCAAGAGGCGCAAGGTCCCAATGGTCAATTCCACCGGCGATTTGATAAGCAATCCTCTGTTTGACGGATGACGAAAACCATCAGACATAAATAGCGCTTTCATCATCGGCTTAAGGTCGTAGTCGTTGTCTCTAATAATTTGGGCCAGCCGTATTGATTCAGATGGATTTGGCTCAAGAGATACAAATTCGCGCCAGAGTTTTTCCGCTAGAAATTCAGATACACGCGGTTGCTTGAGAATAATCTTGATCACATCAAGGCCGTCGAAATTACCAGATTCTCCTAAGACTGTTTTTTCGTCGTCGTCATGGGCTCTCGACTTAAAAATAAATCCCCCAGCTTTGAAGTTCACCCGCCAACCAGTGTAGGCGCGCGCTGATTCTCGAATGTCTTTTTCCGTATACCCTTGTCCTTCACCTAAGGTAAAAAGTTCGAGAACTTCCCGGGCGAAATTTTCATTTGGCTTGCCCTTTTTATTCTTATTTGCATCAAGATAAACCAACATTGCGGGGCCAACAGAAACTTCGGTCAGAAGCTTACGAAAATCGCCAATAGCATATTTCCGAAATGTTGCATTTTGCTCGTACGCCCACTGGCCGAACTTAACCTTGCGAATTTCCGAGACGAAATGATTGTGCCAGAACAATACCATATGCTCGGTAAAGGGCGATGGCGTTTCAAGCATCTCCTGAATCCACCAGAATTTAAGCGCCTTGCGATCTTCTCGATTGCGTTTCTTAAATTCCTTTTTTGCGGCTTTATCCAAGCGTTTGACCGTTGGTCGTTCCAGGGGATTGGACTGAAACTTCGGAACGGGTGTGCGTGCTATATCCAGAACGCCGTCAAGAATTGAGTCGACCGCGGCTTCGTAGCTGAGCGGTAAAATTTTGTCTATCTCCGTAGGCGTTGCCGTGCCAAACCCAGTGCGGGCCAATAGGTGTCGCGCATCATCAAAGGATATGGCGTATGCGCGGCCGCTGCCGACTATCAGGCAAAATATCAGGAGGAGGAATCTAACAATCATAGGACTTAAACGATCCTGACAAAAATTTCCGTCGGAAATAACTAAATTTTTTTAAAATCATCTCTAGTTTCCAGAAGGCGCTTCTGCCTTCTCTTCGGTCAATTCATGCATGTAGGAAATAAGTTGCGACAATTTAGTTTCATCCTGAATTCTTTGAACCGGCATTTTGGTGCCGGGCACAAACTTATCGGGGCCGAGTTGGAATAAATCTCGCAATGATTTATCGCTCCAAACGAATTTTGCCTTTTTTAGGACGTCTGAGTATTTATACCCTTTTACCGTGCCGGCCCGGCGTCCAAAAAGCTTAGCAAAATGTGGGCCTGATCGGCGGGGCGCATCGGCGCGCAGCGAATGGCATTTGGCGCACTTGCGATAGACAACTGCGCCGGGATGACTGCTGGTGAGCCAAGGCTGTGGCTCACTGGTGCCTTCATCAGGAATGCCTATTCGATCCCCCGTGGCCAAGTGCCAAACCCGGACCACCTCGTCTGAACTGGCGGACAGCCCGAAAACGCCATCTGGGCTGAACGCCACGCCCCAGATCATGCCTTTATGCGCCCGCACGGTTCGCACAGGTTTTCCGGTGACCAAATTCCATTGGGTTAATTCCCCCCTGGTATTTGCGGTCAGGGCGGATTTTCCATCCGGTGACAGGGCCGCTGTGAGAACCCGGCTTTGTTCCTGAGAAAAAACCTGGATTTGTTTCAAGGATTTTAGGTTCCAAAGTTTAACGCGGGTGTCGATGCTGGAAGACAACAGGCCCTTGCCATCAGGCGATAACGACAGATGGGTGACGCCCATGTTGTGGGCTTGAACGTGTCCCTTTGAGCGCCCGGATTTTGCGTTCCAGACCCTGACTTTCCCATCATGGGCGCCGGTAATTACCGAGCTATCACCATCCGCAAAGACAACAGCATTAACCGGGGTTGGATGTTTTATGGTCAGCAACTGTTTGCCGGTGGCAATGTCCCACAGGCGCATGGTCTTATCCCAGCTGCCCGTCGCGGCAATTTTCCCGTCTTTTGAAACTGCAATCGTCATGACCTTAAAGGTGTGACCCTTGAGAATACGGATCGGCTTGGCAGAATTTAAATTCCACAGAATAACAGTTCTGTCGTCGCTGGCGGTCAGGGCGCGGTTCCCATCTGGTAGAAATGCGACAGCGTTAATTGGGCCTTGGTGTTCGTTCAGGTCGGCGAGCTCTTTTTGTTCATCGAAGCTCCATAGCTTGGCGGAATAATCGAAACTGCCGGTCAACACGCGGCTGCCATCCGGCGATACGGCGAGGGCACGAACCATGCCGCCATGGCCGATCATATCGGCTTGGGGGGATGAGGGGCCTCCGGCGATTATGCAGAGGATCATGGCTCCGATGGCGATCCTTCTTATTCTCTTCATAACTGCATCCAAGTAATTTTGTCCTTGTTCCCATTTTGACGGTATCTTGAGCAGATTTCCATTGGTCATTTGAATAATTCCAGTTTAAACATTCTAGATGAAGTTTCTGCGTACCCTCCGTCTGGATGACTCTGATATTAGTGTATTCCCCAAAGCGGCGGAGCCGGGAGAGTTCGCCGTGCCGGGTACATTTTCTTTTTCTGGAGAGGAAGAGGACCGAAAAGAACGGCTTGCATTTAAAAGCGGGTGGTTGGGCCTTGAGTCTTTCGGTCGGTCGACTTTGGTTCAAATCGTCGATGTTTCCGAACAAGTTATCGATGATGCTGTTGGTATTTTGGCAGATCATTTTATGGTCGCCTTTGGCGCGCCGGACCGGGAAACTGCGTTGGAAGCGGCCAGAGCCGAAGTCGGTGATGCAGCAGCGCTTTGTGAACAGGTCGCAGGGACCCTACTAGCCATCGAACGAGAAATAGTTGAGGACGGTATCAGCGAACGCATTCGCATCGTGACGCGGCCTGAGACAGGCCAGCACGCGAAAATTTGGGCAGTTGTGGGTGACGATGGCTGATTTCTGGAAAAATTCCGGGTTTCATTTGTTGAAGCAGGTTGAGGGCGGACACTTGGCTGTTACCGACGATTTCCTGCGCGCTTATCTCATGCGACCTGAAGTGCGGCCGATTGATGAATCCTGCGATGCGGAGCGGGCGGTGCATTCGGCCTTACTGGAGGACCCTAAAAAATCTGTTTCCGAACAGGAAATAGGTGCCATGGCCGATGCGGATACTCAGGAGAATTACCGAATTCTTTTGAGGTTTTTTGAGCGGTTGTTGAAGTCGGATACCGTTGAAGCCTGCTATATAGACATTATCAAAGACCCCAATGCCGTATTTCCGGGGCTGTTCATGGACCAATTGGTTCAGGTTGTACTCAGAAACATTCTAGATGGTAAACAGTATCCGCTTTGGGCACGGGCGGCAGAGCTTCTTTTCCGCGAACAAGTGGTGACAATAAAAGATGGTTCCATCGTTGTTGCCGATGGTGAGACTGTGGAAATGAGAACTGCCGGTGGTGGTGAGGGCGGGCCAGGGCAGCTTGTCGTTGAAACCGGTCCGGCTCGTGCCGAAGTTGATATGGATGTTCTGCGTGAACATAATTATGAAAGCTATTGGAATCGATCTGAATATTATGACACGGCTCTGGACATTACCTATTTACAGCCAGGACAGGATGCGCTCTGCCGGGTGATGGAACTTTGGATTAAGCATTTCTTGGATGTGGACGTTTCAATTCAACCACAGTCGGAAATAGAAGATGACAAATGGGTTTGGCATGTGGGGCTAGAGGGTGAGTCGACGTCATTGCTGAATGATCTTTATAACGAGGTCGATGTAGACGAAGACCGAATGAACCGCATGCTGGCGTTGTTCCAGCTAGAATTTAAGGATAATGGGGCCATGCTCTCGGATGTTGCGGGACGTCCGGTTTATATGGCCATGTCAATGTCACCCACCAATTCACTTAGGCTCAAGCCGCATAATTTATTGTTTAATCTTCCTCTGGCACGAGAAGTTTAAGACCTAAGCAAATTTTGCCTTTTTTCGAGGGGTAAAAAGGGTAGTATCGCGCGCTTGCGGCATCTGGTCGCAGAATTTTATCTAGAGGATTGTATTTATGAAGCAGATTAATGTTGGAATTATCGGCCCGGGTTGGTGTGGCGGCATACGTGCGGAGACCTGTGCGGCGAGTGCGCTCATTAATGAATTGCACCTTGCAGAAATCAGGCCGGAACGTTTGGCTGAAGTTAGTGAAATAACCAATCCCACGACGACGACCGATAATTATCATGAACTGCTGGCGAATCCTGATATCGACGCCATCTACATCTGCGCGACACCGGAAGGGCTTCACTACCCGATGGCGCGAGATTCTCTGTTGGCCGGTAAGCACGTGTTCATGGAAAAGCCGATTGCCGTCACATTGGGCGAAGCCGACGAACTCACCAATATTGCCAAAAAAGCGAAACTTAAGTTTACCATCGGGTATTCACAGCGCTTTAATCATAAATATGCCTACGTGAAAAAATCGTTGAATGAGGGGGCGATTGGCAAGCCGGTTAGTGCTGTCGTCAGCCGTCATTTGTCACGTGCCCTTGGCGATAAAATCAGTGGCCGGGTTAAGTTGTCACTGGCTGCAATGGAAGCGACCCATGATCTTGATTTTGTGTTCTGGTGTTTGGAACCGGCCAAGCCTGTTCGCGTGTTTTCCCAAGTTGCTTATGGTGCAATGGAAGAAAAGACTGGTGCTGGCGACACCCAGTGGATCATGGTGACGATGGACAATGGCGTGGTTGTAACCATCGGTGCCGGGTGGACGATGCCTCCTGGCTATCACAACTATTCCAGCACCTGGGTTGAATTCGTCGCGACTGACGGCATGATGGTGGTTGATGACACCCACCGTGATGTCATGATCAACACCATGAAAGACGGTATTCAATTGCCGATGTCGGCGATGCCGGGCGAACGGGTTGATCACGTCTTCGCAGGCCCGATGCACAACGAGACCCTTCACTTTGCAGAAGCTGTGGCTTTTGACCGTGATGTCATGGTGACACCGGAACAGGCACGGAAGGTGATGGAGGTCTATCTGGCGGCTGATTTGTCAGCCGAAAGAAATGAGCCGGTTGCTCTGCCGATGAATTCTCAGGAAATTATGGATTCCATGGCCATTTAGAGTTGCCGAGATTTGAGTTTAGAATGGCCGTCCTTGATCACACAGGGGCGGCCATTTTTATTTAAGGGAGAGTAAGTAATGACGAAGACAGTCGGCTTTATCGGACTAGGCGTTCTGGGGTCCGCGATGGCTCCGAACATTATTAAAAGCGGGTTCGAGGTTACAGGCTTTGACGTCCGTGCCGAAGCGATGGCGGATATGGAAGCGGTGGGGATGAAACCTGGTGCCTCCCCCAAGGATGTCGCCGAAAAGGTAGATGTCGTCGTGACATGTTTGCCGTCATTGGAGGTTCTACACAATGTCTTCGGTGGCGAAGACGGAATTGATAAGGCATATAAGCCTGGCCAGATCGTCATTGAGACCAGCACTTTTCCTGTCGCGGAAAAAGAAAAGGCGCGGGATACCTTAGCTGCTGTCGGCAAGGTGACGTTGGATTGCCCTGTTAGCGGCAACAGAATTCTAGCGGTCAAAAAACAACTCACGGCCTTTGGAAGCGGCGATGAAGCGGCCTATCGTTCGGTCGAAGATGTTGTCGGTGGGTTCGCCCATCGGAAATTCTACATCGGTGACTTCGGCAGCGGCATGAAAATGAAGTTCTGTGGTAACATTTTGAACTTGGTGCACAACAGTGTCGCAGCAGAGGTCATGGTTCTTGGCATGAAATCTGGTCTAGATCCCAAGGTTATTCATGAGGCCATCAGTGGCAGCGGATCATCATCGTCGATGTTCGAGGTGCGCGGCGAAATGATGGTACGAAATAACTATGATCACGAAGGTATGAGCTTTATGACGCCGGTGAAAGATTCACGGTTTATTTCGGATCACGCGGCGAACCTTTGTGTCCCCATTCCGATTTATCAAGCAGCACTGGCACCTTATTATGCCGCTGTTGCCCAGGGTCATTTTGATGAAGACGCTGCAGCTGTTTGCGCGGCGATGGAGTTGGCGGCAAACTGTGTCCGTCCTAAAGAAGACGATTAAACAGGGAGTGTGAATCATGGCGAAGGCAAAAGCAGGCGTTATCGGGCTCGGCAACATGGGGCGGGGCATTGCGACGAACTTGGCTAAGGCTGGGTTTCCAACTGTCGTTTGGGATGTTGATCCGAAGGCCCTAACACGATTTAAAAAAATGGAATCTGTATCGGTGGCCGAACCCGGCGATATGGCGGCGCAGTGTTCGATAATTTATTTGGTGGTGCCGGCTTCGCCTGAGATTGATGCGATGATGAAAGGCAAGACTGGAATTCTCGCCAATGCGAAGAAGAATTTAATTTTATTCGATGTCACCACATCTGATCCGACCTACACCAAAAAGCTTGCAAGGCGCGCGGTGAAAAAAGGCGTTGGGTATCTGGATGCCGGGATGAGTGGGGGTGCGACCGGGGCCGATAAAGGGATCCTTACGCTGATGGTTGGCGGTGAGAAGAAGACATTCAATCGGTCTAAGAAATTTTGCGAAGCCATCGGCGACAAATTATTTTATGTCGGCCCCAGCGGTGCCGGGCATACCCTAAAGCTGGTCCACAATATGGTCTGTCACGCGAACTTCCTCACGTTGTGTCAGGCGGGAAGAATGGCGGAGAAATCCGGTATTGAACTCTCCGACATGATTGACGTTTTCAATACCGCCAATGCGCGCAGCTACATCAGCCAGTTTCGTTTTCCAAAACATATTCTTTCTGGGAAATGGGATGCGCGGTCCCGGGTATATAACCTAAACAAGGACTTGGGGATGGCGGTCGAATTGGGCAAAAAATTGAAAGTAGATGTCAGCATGGGGCAGGGGACTTCCAACTTTCTAAAGAGTGCAATGGGCATCGGGATGTCGGAAATGGACTTTTCTCTTTTGTATCGGGACTTCGACAAAATTACGAAGAAGAAAAAGCGCAAGTGAAGGTAAAAAATTTCGCAAATTATTGAAATATCCCGTTATTTTCTTGTCTTCACAGCTTTGTGAGCGAAAATCGATTTCGTCGTGAATGGTATTAAATCATTCATTTGAAAAGTTAACCTACGGGAGGAATTCGGGGTTATGAAAATAGCGAAAAAATTACTCGTCCTTGCTGCCGGTGTTGCTGTTGTTGGCGCATCAGCAAGTCAGGTAGAGGCAGCTTGGCCTGAAAGGCCAATTACCACGGTTGTCATGTTCTCTGCTGGCGGTGGCACGGATACGGTTATCCGTACTCTTGCCGGTGAAATCGCCAAAAGCACGGGTTGGACAATCAAAGTCATTAATAAGCCGGGCGCAGTTGGCGGTAAGGCCACCAAATACGTCTTAAAGAAACCTGCCAACGGATATACTTTCTTGGGCGCTGCGAACTGAATAGCCCCTAGATTTGTAGACACCTTGCAGTTTAAAAATGAAGCAAGGAGTTTAAGATTATGTCCGCAATACGATACACCGAAGAATTTAAACGCGATGCCGTTGCTCAGGTC